>NZ_JBADWU010000051.1:0-12432 GCF_056203535.1 Candidatus Limimorpha sp.
GCAGGATACGGTCAACCGGAAGAATTCCAAGACGAGGGTGCGTGTGGAGCATGTGTTCGGCTACTGCGGGCTGAACCTGCACGGGATGTTCAGCCGCGTCATCGGCTTCGCGCGGAATGCCGCCAGGAACACCTTGACCAATCTGGTTTACAACGTGTGCCGATATGAGCAAATAGTACGATTAGGAATGAATTAGTTTATATAACATATTGATATGTAATAATTTACCCCCCCCACCACACACCATGAAATAATGATGAAAAGTTAGAAAATAGAAGAAAATTCATATATTTGCCGCGTTGTTCACTTTGAATTTTGGCTAACGGACTTCACGAAGTTCAGAGGAATGGCGCAAAAATGTAAAAAATAGAAGTCCCCTATAGTGTGAATATGCCTGAAGAAAGGTCCAGTGATTTTAATGCGGGTGCGCTGATAGGCATTATTGAGCGTTGGCTGATTCTGGCTTTCGTCATCATGCAACGCTACGAGGCTCTAGGTCTGCTGATTGCGGCGAAATCAATCATTCGCTTTGGCGATAAAGAAACCGCCAAAACAGAATATGTGCTTGCTGGGATGCTGATGAGTATCTTTATCGCGGTTATGGCGGGATTAATGGTGACAATAATAAATTAGATGATCATATACTATGTTTAATCTGGAAAAATTTATAGCTGATAGTGTTACTTTTAGGCCTACCAGCATGTTCGAGCCTGACATCAAGGCTAATGCGGAGACACTTACTCGTGAGATAAAAGGAAAGAAAGTGTGTGTGATAGGTGGGGCTGGCAGCATTGGTTCCAGTTTCATCAAGGCGGTGTTGCGCTTTGAGCCAGCATCGGTGGTGGTGGTTGACCTGAATGAGAACGGGCTGGCAGAGCTGGTGCGCGATGTGCGCTCGACCAACGGCCTCTATGTGCCGGATGAGTTCCGCTGCTATACGCTGAACTTCGCTGACCCCATCTTCGAGCGCATCTTCCGTGAGGAGAAGGGCTTTGACATTGTGGCGAACTTCTCTGCCCACAAGCATGTGCGCTCGGAGAAGGACAGGTATTCAGTTCAGGCTCTGATAGAGAACAACGGCATCAAGGCCAAGAAGCTGATGGATCTGCTGACGGTCTATCCTCCGAAGCACTTCTTCTGCGTATCGACTGATAAGGCGGCCAATCCTGTGAACATCATGGGTGCATCGAAGCGCATTATGGAGGACTTGGTGATGGCTTACAACAAGTACTTCAAAGTCACCACTGCCCGTTTTGCGAATGTGGCGTTCAGCAACGGCTCCTTGCCTGACGGATGGATTCACCGTTTGCAGAAGAAGCAGCCGCTGGCAGCACCTTCGGACGTTAAGCGTTATTTCGTGTCGCCTGAGGAGTCTGGTCAGATTTGTATGCTGGCTTGCATCCTGGGCAATGGCGGCGAAGTGTTCTTCCCGAAATTGGGTGAAGACCAGATGCTGACGTTCTCTTCCATCTGCGATAAATTTGTTGAGGCTAACGGTATGGAGAAAGACCTTTGCGCAACCGATGAGGAAGCTAAGCTTAAAGCCTATCAACTTAAAAACTCTGAACTTGCCACTGACTCTAAACTCTCAACTCTAAACTCTCAACTAATAAAATACCCAACGGTGTACTTTAAGAGTGATACAACTGGTGAGAAGGCTTACGAGGAGTTCTACATTCCGGGTGAGCGCATCAACATGAACCGCTTCATGGCACTGGGTGTGGTGGTGGAAACCACCCGCAGACCCATGCCCGAGGTGAACGCTTTCTTCGAGAAACTGGAAGGACTGTTTGCAAAAGAGGACTTCACCAAGGCTCAGGTGGTGGAGGCCATCAAGGAGTTTATCCCCAACTTCGAGCATGAGGAAAAAGGAAAGAATTTGGATCAAAAAATGTAGCTCTATACGTGGTGTAAACACTCCCGAAAACAAATGAATGTCGGAGAACAGAAAGAACCTAGATTGAGCAAACTTAAGGAACTGCTGGCGCTTATAGAGGAGCACAAAAGAAAAAATCAATATGTTTGAGAAAGGGTGGCGGGCTGAAGATTGACGGCTGGGGAATAAAGTTTCATTTAAACTATCGAAGATTATTATGTATGAGAAGAAGTATGATTTGTTTATCTCTCATGCGAGTGAGGATAAGGATGATATAGTGCGGCCGCAATCCACCCCCATTGCGCCCCTTTTCCAGCACCGGCGGAGCAACAAAAACAGGCCCTTCTCCAACACCGCAAGGCATACGTAATCAGCGTCTTACGCACCAATTAGAAACTTCTAATATGGAATGAACGCCTTCTAATTGCCTTTTTCTCAACGTCTTGGCGAAAAGTAGTAATTTTGCAGCCATGAAATTGAAAAGCATTTTTTTGTGGACACTCTTGAACGTGTCAGTGGTCAATGTCCTTGCACAGAACAGACCCATGACTATCGCTGAGGTGGATAGTGTGTTGGCTCGTGGCAACCTTCAACTGAAGCATTCGCGCCTCGAAATAGATGCTGCCGAGGGCCAATTGGTACAAGCCAAGAAGTACGAAAATCCTGAGATACAGGTGATGCACAACGTGCAGAATCCTGTGAACCGGAAGTGGTTCGATACAGGATATGACGGCGAGACCGATGTCCAAATCTCTCAGCCGATTGCTATTGGTGGGCAGTATAAAAACAAGGTGAGGCAAGCGGAGGCTATGCTCAATGCCAGCAAGGCTGCCTACAACGTGGCATGGATTGAGGTGAGATATGACGCCAGGACTGCATTTGTCGATCTTTATAATGTGCAGCAGAAACTGGAAGTCTATAATCAGGAAATCTCTTCGGTGGAGAAGATATTGAATGCCTACCAGGAGCAGGCTGAAAAAGGGAACGTGTCGCAGATGCAGACCTTCCGTATTGCGGCTATGCTCAGCCAATTGCGTTCGGAAAAGGCTGAAATGCTCATCGAAGAGATCGAATTGCAAAAGCAACTGCACGTTTTGTTCAATCAAGAAAGCGAAAGCATGATAGAGGCGCTGATGGACGATGATGACATTGTTTCAAGTGCAATAAAGAACCTCGCAAGGCTTCAGCCCTTCACCACGCCATCTGACGCTTCTTCACTTCAGTCGATTGTACAAAACCACCCTGAAATTGTGCAAATGACGTATGAACAAGAAAGTGCTTGCCAGGCGTTGAATGTGGAAAAATCCGAGGCTTTGCCCCATATTACGATTCATGGCGAGTGGGACAAGAATGGCAGCATAGGTCACAACTTCTTTGCTTTGGGAGCGACAGTCAGCGTGCCGTTATGGAACCGAAGCCAAGGCAACATCCGTTCAGCCAAGGCGCAATATGCACAAGCCGCTTTGTCAAAAGTGCAAAAGGAAAACGAACTCCATGCTTCTTTATTGACACTTTATCGCTCCACAATGCAGAATCTCAAACTCGTGGAGGAGCAGAAGCAAAACCTGTCTGTTGACCTTGACAGGCTTATTGAGGCTGCCGAGCAACAGTTTATGAAACGCAACATCTCTGTCGTCGAGTTGGTTGACTTGTACAGCAGCTATCGCGACACAAAATTCCAAATGCTTGATGCGAGAGCGAAACTCGCAAAATCAAATGAAGAAATAATTAAGTTGATAGGTGATAGTTTATAGTTATGAAAGCATATACAATGTTATTTGCAGGAGTGCTGGCACTGGCATCCTGCGGCAGTAAGAATCATCAGGCAGATGGCGAGAAACCGCTTGCTGCCGTCGAGAAAGAACAAGTGCTTGACACAAAGATTGTTGAACTTTGTGAGATTGATGATGAATTGGTGCTAAATGGCAATGTCGCCTACGACGAAGCCTTGTTGCGCAAAGTGTTTATCCCATGTACTGGCCGTGTGAGCGATCTCAGGGTGGAGGTCGGTGACAAGGTCAGCCGTGGACAGCTGTTGGCAGTGATACAGAGCGAAGGGGCTGCCGAGCATCGCAAGAGCATAAACGACGCTGATGCCGAGATTCGTATGGCTGAGCGACAATATGCCATGCAGCAAGACATGCACAAGAGTGGCATGGCCAGCGACAAGGAGGTCGAGGAGGCCCATGAGCGCGTGCTGATGGCCAAGGCCGAGCGGCAACGCCTGAATGATGTGGCAAGAATCAATGGGTTTGGCGATAAGGCCAATGCTTCGCTCATTGCGCCTATTTCGGGATATGTCATCAATAAACGAATCTACAACGACTCGTATGTGAGCGACGACAATAATGACGAAGCCGCTATCGAGATCGCTGACCTGCAAAGGGTTTGGGTAATCGCAGACGTCTATGAAAGCGACATCGCCAAGATACATGCAGGCGCTTCCGTTTCGGTAACGACCATGGCCTATCCCGACGAGACATCATACGGAAAGATTGACAAGGTCTATAGCGTGCTTGACCGCGAGAGCAAAACGATGAAAGTGCGAGTGTGCTTGGATAATCCTGAAGGCAAACTCAAGCCGGGCATTTTTGCCAATGTCCATGTGAGCCTCTCGTCAAAAGGCGAAAAATTGCCGGCCGTATTGTCGCAGGCCGTGGTTTTCAGCCATGGCAAAGACTATGTGATGGTGCAGACCGACGAGGGCCGATATGAGCGCAGGGAAGTCCGCGTGGCTCATACGGCGGCTGAGCGTAGCTTTATTTCTTCAGGCCTGAAGGCTGGCGAAACGGTCGTCACGAAGAATGCATTGTTGTACTTTAACGCTTCATACGATGAATAAGTTTATTGATTTCATCATTTCCTTCTCGCTCAAGCGCAAATATCTCATCATCTGCCTCACGCTGGCAACAGTGGTGATGGGTGTGCTGTGTTTCATGGACACTCCCGTGGATGCGTTTCCTGACGTTACCAATACAAAGGTTACCATCATTACCCAGTGGAGTGGACGCTCTGCCGAGGAGATTGAGAAGTTCGTGACGATTCCTATTGAGACAGTCATGAACTCAGTCCAAAAGAAGACTGACATCCGCAGCACGACGCTTTTTGGCTTGTCGGTCGTCACCGTGATTTTCGACGACCATGTGGACGACGAGTTTGCCCGTCAGCAGGTGTATAACATGATTCACGATGCGGATTTGCCGGACGGGGTGGAGCCAGAGGTGCAACCACTTAGTGGGCCTACGGGTGAGATTTTCCGTTATACCCTGTCAAGCAACCAAAGAGATGTAAGAGAGCTGAAGACGCTGCAAGACTGGGTGATTGAGCGCAAACTCCGCAGTGTTCCCGGCATTGCCGACATCGTAAGCTTTGGCGGTGAGGTGAAGACTTTTGAAGTGAGCGTCAATCCTAACCAACTTGCCACATACGGCATCAGCAGTCTCGAACTTTATCAGGCCATCGCCAACAGCAATGTGAATGTTGGTGGCGACGTCATTGAACGTAATTCCCAAGCCTACGTCGTTAGAGGCATCGGCTTGATCAACAACATCCAGGAGATTGGCGATATTGTGGTCAAAAACGTGAATGGCACGCCAATCCTCGTTCGCAATCTTGCAAAGGTGCATGAATCTTGCCAGCCTCGGTTGGGCCAGGTTGGTCGGGAAGATGAAAATGATGTCGTCGAGGGCATCGTGGTGATGCGCAAGGGCGAAAATCCCGAAAAGGTGATTGCCGCCTTGAAAGACAAGATTGACGAGATACAGCGCGAGGACTTGCCTAAAGATGTAAAGATTAAGGCTTTCTATGACCGCGAGGACCTGGTGCGCCTCAGCGTGAACACGGTGTTCCATAATGTGCTTGAAGGTATCTTGTTGGTCACGTTGGTCGTTTTCCTCTTTATGCGCGACTGGCGCAGCACGGTCATTGTGGCAAGCGTCATTCCGTTGGCGCTGCTCTTTGCTTTCATCTGTCTGCGCCTGAACAACATGAGTGCCAACCTGCTGTCGATGGGAGCAATCGACTTCGGCATCATCATTGATGGTGCCGTGGTGATGGTGGAGGCATTGTTTGTGGCACTTTCTTCGCAAGCGCGAGAGATTGGCATGGAGGCCTTCAACAAGCGCAGCAAGGCAGGAATGATTCGCACTACGGCTCGTGGCAAAGCCAAGTCGGTGTTCTTCTCAAAACTCATCATTATTACTGCACTTCTGCCGATTTTCTCTTTCCAGAAGGTCGAGGGCAAAATGTTTACGCCGCTGGCATTCACCTTGGGCTTTGCACTTCTTGGCGCTTTGGTCTTCACGCTTACCCTGGTGCCAGTCCTTTCTTCCATAATGTTGAAGAAGAATATCGCAGAAAAGAAGAACAAGTTCCTGGAGTATGTCTATAAATGGTTTGATGGTTTCTTCCTGATTTGCCATCGCAACAGCACGAAGGCCATTCTCATCGCTATCGCCGTCATGGTGGCTGGCCTGTCTTCATTCGCCTTTCTGGGCTCGGAATTCCTGCCCCAGATGAACGAGGGGTCTATCTATGCGCGTGCCACACTGCCGCAAAGCGTGTCGCTGAACGAGAGTGTGAAGCTGGCCAACCGTTTCCGCGCCATCCTGCGCACCTTCCCAGAGGTCAGTCAGGTGATGACGCAGACGGGGCGACCTAACGACGGCACGGATGCCACCGGATTCTATAATATCGAGTTGTTTGTGAAGATGCACCCCGAAAAGGGATGGAAGACCGGGCGAACCAAGGAGCAACTGGTGGAGGAGATGGAGAGGGGGCTGAGCGTTTATCCAGGTATCGACTTCAACTTCTCGCAGCCTATCTCAGATAATGTGGAGGAGGCCGTAAGTGGTGTTAAAGGTGCAATTGTGGCAAAAGTGTACGGCAAAGATCTTAACGAGACGGAGCGATTGGCAGGCGAGATTTATAAGATAATGAAGCCTATTCGCGGTATTGCCGACTTGGGTGTCCTCAAGAACATGGGCCAGCCGGAGTTGCAAATCAACATTGACGAAGGTCGATTGGCGCGTTATGGTGTCGCCAAAGACGATGTCCAGAGCATCATTGAGATGGCCATTGGCGGTAAGGCTGCATCGCAGGTGTATGAGGAAGAGCGCAAGTTCGACCTCGTGGTGCGCTACGACAAGCCTTTCCGCGACAATGCAGAGTCCATCGGCAAAATCAAAGTGCCGACAGACGACGGGCAGATGATACCCATCAACGAACTGGCCACGATCAAGACCATCACCGGACCACTGATCATCTATCGTGAAAACCATGTACGCTATTGTGCTGTGAAGTTCTCTGTACGCGACCGGGATATGGGCAGCGCGGTGGACGAAAGCCGTGAGAAGGTGGCGAAGGCAGTACAGTTGCCTGAGGGATATAAGATTGAATGGAGCGGGGACTTCGAGAATCAAAAGCGGGCAACCCGCCGTTTGGCACATGTCGTGCCCATCAGCATCCTGCTTATCTTCGGCATCCTGTATGTGCTCTTTGGCAATGCCCGTGATGCTGCCCTCGTGTTGACCAACGTGCCATTTGCCGCTGTCGGTGGTATCTTGATTCTGCTTTTGACAGGCTTCAACTTCTCCATCTCTGCAGGCATCGGTTTCATCTGCCTCTTTGGCATCTGTATTCAGAATGGGGTAATCATGATTATGGACATCAAGCATTTCGTCCGTCTTCGTTATCCACTGAAGGAGGCTGTGGAGAAAGGCGTGCACGCCCGCATCCGCTCAGTACTGATGACAGCCATGATGGCCACTTTGGGATTGCTTCCGGCGGCACTCAGTCATGGCATAGGAAGCGAGAGTCAGCGGCCATTGGCTATCGTCATCATCGGCGGACTGATTGGCGCTACGGTGTTCACGTTGTTTATATTCCCGTTGATAGTGGAAAAAATCTACCAGCGGGTCAATATTAATATAATTCTGTAAGATTGCCTGAGGAAATGAAGAATGAAATGCGTAATTTTGCATCCGAAAAAAACAGTTTTGATCGATGAAAAGAATTTTGATGGCCGAGGATGAGGAAAACATCTCCGATTTTGTAAGCCGGGGACTCAAAGGGTTCGACTACGAAGTCACAGCAGTCAATAGCGGTACAGAGGCGTGGCGACTGCTCAGTGAGGGTAATCGCTATGACCTGGTGCTGCTTGACATCCGAATGCCAGGAATGACAGGGCTGGAGGTGTGCCGGAATATCAGGGAAACCTTTGGCTATCAGATGCCTGTGCTGATGCTCACTGCCCTTGACACGACAGACGATGTGGTGAACGGACTGCAATCGGGTGCTGACGATTACATTGCCAAGCCGTTTAAGTTCGTGGAGTTGTTGACTCGTATTCAGGCCTTGCTTCGCAGGGCTGCATTGAATGGGAATCATGCCAATACCATTTGTGGCGACCTGCGATTGGATGCCTCCACACATAAAGCCTACCGGCAAGACAAAGAGTGGGAACTGAGTATCAAGGAATACAGGCTGCTGCAATACATGATGGAGCACGAGGGGGAGATCCTTTCGCGCAAGCAGTTGCTCAAGGATGTTTGGGACAAGGATTTTGATACCAACACCAACATCGTGGATGTGTATGTACGCTATCTGAGACATAAGATTGACGATGGCTTTGAACATAAGATGATACTGACGGTGGTAGGAACGGGTTATTGCTTGAAAAGATGAACATAGGAAACAAAATCTCGTTGCTATATTCAGGAATAACAATCGGATTGGTTGTCATCACGACCATGATCTTCTTCCTTGCGGCCTCTAACTATACCGACGACATCTATTATCACTATCTCGAAGAGAAAGCTCATGCACTTGCCGAGGAGAAGTTCTCGGAAGACGAACTCGATCCAGTGAAATATCGCAATGTTGTGATACGCAGGCAGAACTCCATTCCTACCTCCAAAGAACTGTTTGTCAATCTGGCCGACCGGCCATCTGCCGTGAAGCAGCTCTCCCGATACCTCGACCAGGAAGAGACGGCGCGGCTGTTCGACAATCAGACCATCCGTTTCGAGGCAGGCGACGAGGTGGGCATAGCCTTCGTCTATTATGACAATACCGGCACCTTTGCCGTGGTTGTGCTCAGCCGGAATCCCTTCATTGACGACATCAAAAAAATGCTGCTTCGGGGGGTGCTCCTGCTGGTGCTGCTCTCTGCCGGGGTCCTTTATCTCATCAGCCATCTTTATGCCAACAAGGTGCTCAACCGGATAGACAAGGACTATCAAACCGAGAAGATGTTTGTCAACAATGCTTCTCACGAAATCAACAACCCGCTCACTGCCATACAAGGCGAGTGTGAGGTGGCACTGATGTTGGACCGTCAGCCGGCTGAATATCGCGACACACTTCAACGCATCTCCAAGGAGACCAACCGCATCATCGTCATCATGCGCGAACTGCTGCAGTTCTCACATGCCCGCGATGGAAAGATTGACCAGTCAAAGGTGCAGACGATAAGCCTTTCGGCAGTCGTCGCTCCTGAATGTAAAAACAACGTGAGGCTGAATGTAGTCCAAGATTTCACGATCGACATCGACGCTGAGTTGCTTCGCATCGCCATCCATAACCTTGTAAGCAATGCAGTGAAATATTCCAACGGCAATCCCGTCACGGTGACCATCCGCCAACCAGAACTCATCATTGAGGACAAGGGCATCGGTATTCCAGAAACGGAGCTTAAACATATATTCCAACCATTTTATCGCGCTTCAAATGCAAGTGCCATGTCAGGCGAGGGTGTGGGTCTTGCCCTCTCAAAAAGCATCCTCGAACGTCTCGGAGCCGACATATCGGTCACCTCTCACGTCGAAGAGGGCACCATATTCAAGGTTTTGTTCCAAAAAACACGGAAAGCAGTGATACTCTGAACGTTACGCACTGCAAAAAAAGCCGTTCATTTTTTGAAAAAAACGAAAAAAGGGCCAATTTTGCACTTTTGCAACAGGCTGATTTACAATACTTAAGACCCACCCTCTTCTTCCCCTCTTCTTCCTTACTTAGTACCCTCTTGCCGGACGGCTGCCGACGACCTGGCGGAGAGAAAAAATTTTGCTATATTTTAATTTATTCGGAATCCGGAATCAGGGGGACAGGAACTTTCATACACCCTCGGCACTCAAGTACCTGAAATGGATTTTCGCGATCTTGGTGGCGCTGATTGTCCTGCTGCTGGTGCTACGGTTCGGGAGGGTGTTAAAATGATAAATGTTAAATGTTAAACGGCAGGGGACGGGGGACAGGCACCTGTCCCAATCTATACGCAGCTCACCAAGGCGGAAATAGCCCGCCGAGGTCACGACTGCGGCCTGGACCTGTCGCAAACATGGAGCTGCTATAAGGGCGGCGACCTGCATTGCGGTGTGTGCGGCACCTGCATTGAACGCAAGGAGGCTTTCAGATTGGCAGGGATAGCCGACAAGACGGAGTATGAAAAATAAATTGACAATAGGTGTTCTGTAATTTTTTTCTATGTATTACATTACCAAACGGATGGAGATAGCTGGGGCACACAGGCTCTCGCTCAACTATGAAAGCAAGTGCAACGACATCCACGGCCATAACTGGATAATAACCGTTTACTGCAAGTCGGAGACGCTGGATGAGAACGGCATGGTATGCGACTTCAAGCGCATCAAGGAGTTGGTTCACGACAAACTGGACCATAAGTACCTCAACGACATTTTGCCATTTAACCCCACAGCCGAGAATATGGCCAAGTGGATTGTGGACACGGTGCCGCACTGCTACAAGGCGACGGTTCAGGAGAACGAGAACAATATAGCCACTTATGTGGAGGCGGGTTCTACAAATTCAGTGAGTGAGGATATTGAGAGATAAAATACTTTTCTGCGAAGAAATCAATTTATAGAACCCACCATGAAGCAGTATAAAATCAACGAGATATTTTACTCCGTCCAAGGTGAAGGCCACAATGTGGGCATGCCAGCCGTATTTGTCCGTTTTTCGGGATGTAACCTTTCTTGCGCGTTTTGCGATACGGAACATCAGTCGGGGGCGTTTCTCACGGTTGACGAAATATTGCGCCAAATAAAGGCCTACCCGGCAAGGTTCATCGTGTTGACGGGCGGTGAGCCGTCGTTGTATATAGATGATGATTTTGTCAAACAGTTGAAAGAACAGGGCTTTTTTGTCGCAATAGAGACCAATGGCACCCATGCGTTGCCCGAGGGCATAGACTGGGTGACGTGCTCGCCCAAGGACAACTACTGCCCCAACGCCCAGGTGGTGCTGCGGTCGTGTTCCGAGGTCAAGGTGGTGTACGATGGAACGGATGTGGAGAAATACAAATCCATCGTTGCCGAACATTACTATCTGCAGCCGTGCGACACGAAAGATGAGGATCGGAACAGGCAGAACATAAAGGCGGTGGTGGAGTATTGTCTCGCGCACCCCACATGGAAAATATCATTACAGACACATGGGCATTTCTAAATAAAACTCTTTGATAATCAAATAAATATTTGCCGCAAATTTGAAGAGAAAATGGACACATACAAAAGGGCATACAGAAAACTTGGCAACCAAGGTTTATTTGATTCAGAAGAAAGAACTTCAATGTTGAACGCATTGGGAAATCCGCTGGAAAGACTTTCTGAAACGATTGATTTCGAGATGTTTCGTGAGACGTTGGAGATGGGCTTGTATAGAGAGCGTCTGACGAACGCTGGAGCAAAGCCCTACGACTATGTGCTGATGTTCAAGATACTCGTGCTTCAACGGATGTACAATTTGAGCGATGAGCAGACCGAATACCAGATTGTTGACAGAACGAGTTTCCGGAATTTCCTCGGACTTGCAAGCGGCGACAAGGTGCCCGATGCCAGAACCATTTGGACATTCAAAGAACAGCTGACGGAAAAGAATCTCTATGACAAACTCTTTGCAGATTTTGACAAGTTCCTGCGGGAGAAGAATCTGATAATGAATCAGGGCGTGATAATAGACGGCAGTTTCGTGGAAGTACCCCGCCAGCGCAACACGCGCGAGGAGAACAAGGCCATAAAGGAGGGACGCGGCAACGAGCTATGGAACGAGGAAGAAGGAGATAGCGAGGAGGACAAGAAGAAAAAGGCCAACAAGAAGAGGCACAAGGACACGGATGCCCGATGGACGAAGAAGGGCGGCCAGAAATATTACGGCTACAAGAACCACGCAAAGGTCGATGCCAAGAGCAAGCTGATAAAGAAGGCGGTAACCACGAGTGCGGAACAGCACGACTCCGTTCCGACCAGGTTGCTGATAGACAATGACGACAGAGGCCAGGAACTGCATGCCGACAGCGCATATATCGGAAAGAACGTGAAAAGCGTGATGCGCAAATGCCGGATGAAGGGCCGCGTCATCAAGCGCAGTGTGAGAGGGAGAAAGCTCGGCAAGAAGCAGGATACGGTCAACCGGAAGAATTCCAAGACGAGGGTGCGTGTGGAGCATGTGTTCGGCTACTGCGGGCTGAACCTGCACGGGATGTTCAGCCGCGTCATCGGCTTCGCGCGGAATGCCGCCAGGAACACCTTGACCAA
>NZ_JBADWU010000052.1:0-26628 GCF_056203535.1 Candidatus Limimorpha sp.
GGATGTCTTTCAGCCGAGCACGCTCCTGAACCGGCATCATCCGAACCTGTCGCACGATCTCTTCTGCTGTAATGTAGTCGCTCATTTCCTTCGCTTTTCTGTCTTTAACGGCAAATTCAGTCTTTTATTATACTAGAGCCATTATAAAATCTCTCTTGCAGTAGGGAAAAAACAGCAGCTTCTTTCCTACAATATCGCCGAAACCTGATCGATGTAATTCTTGCTGACGGGAATGTGGGCGGCACTCGGCACATCGAGCACGGCGTAGGTGAAATCCTTGTCTTTCTGCAACACTTTCACATGACCTTTATTGACGAAATAAGACCTGTGGCAACGCACGAGACCATTATGCGAACACAACTCCTCAATTTTTTTCATCGAGTTGCGCAAAGTGTAGAATGTCATCTTATCGTCTTCCAAATAACAGATTTTCAAGTAGTTTTCATCCGACTGGATGTAAAGCACCACTTCAGGTGCAATCAGTATTTTCACATTTCCCCTTTCGTCCATGAACTTGATTTTCTCACTCGGATTTGCATTGGCGGCATGTTGCAATAGCTCGTCTTTTTCAACACCAATGAAATACAGATTGATGATAATGTACGGGATTGTTATCAAGATAGTTAGATACAATAATGAGTAGCCGAAAAACCAGAAATAGGCCTGAGCCTTATGCGACATCAGCCAAAGGTAAAGGGCCGAAAACCCTGTTGAAAATATGATTTCCGAGAAAGTACATAAATAGTATTGCGTCCAAGTAGTGTCGTTTTTCCCACACAAAACCATCATTACGATTTTTGCGATGAGCATCACTACCAGAATGATGCAGGCAATCATCGTCATGTGAAACGAATATTCGGAGAAAGTTATGTCAAGGTCACGAAATCCCGCTGGCCAAAAAAGCAGAAATGAACCTAACACAAAAACAGGGATTCCTATGATATGGGCGAAAAATCCAAGTGGGCGGAAAAAGTTCTTTGGTACTGTATCCATCATTATTTCGTTTTATCGAGTTGCAAAACTAATAAAAATACCATTATGCCAAAATGATATGGCTTCCAAAAACGAAAAACACGAAAAACGCCAATTTGTTTACTGTTTTTCATTTCATTGTAAATCAATAATAAAAACGACAGCAAACGACAACAAACGCTTACAGTCGACTACAAACGTTTGTTGTCGGCTTTATTCTTGACAAACGCTTTTACTTTGCAGCGTCAAACACAACGAAAAGCATCACAAAATGGAATTACCGGAATACATAGATGGCATACACAAAAAAAATCAACTATATCCAGCGATTACCGCACCGAAGTTTGGAACACATATAGTTGATTGATTTGCCTGCAAAATTACGAACAATTTTTGAAATACAGATAAAAAACTTACAAATCACTAACAATTAAAACCTTACAACAATGAGTACAATGAGAAATTCGGTCACTCTGATTGGCCGCCCGGGTGCCGACCCGACAATGAAGACTTTCGAAAACAACCGCATGGTGGCTCACTTCAGCCTTGCCGTCAACGAACCGTATCAGAACGCGCAAAAGGAATGGGTCAACAACACGCAGTGGTTCAACATGGTGGCTTGGGACAAAATGGCTGAAAGCCTGTCGAAATGTGTTCGCAAAGGACGCCGTATCGCCATCACAGGAAGGCTGCGCACGCGCGACTGGACCGACAGCAATGGCCGGCACGACATCACCGAAGTGCAAATCGACGATTTCTTCCTGATTGACCGCGACCAAAATGCCGCAAACTCTGCAACACAAACAAACTAAACACGATAAAAATGAACAAATTGAGAGATTCGACTCCATTGAGCCGCCCCGACAACATGTCGAAAATCAGGATTCGTTACGAACAACCGAGGATGAAAAACGGTGTCAAGTTAAGTTTCACCGACATCTTCCCCAATGACCATCTAACCATTGATTGGTATGAAGCTTGATTTGGAAGGGGTCTGCTTTTCAGGCAGGCCTCTTTCCTTGTTCCGTTTTCTGATGATTTCCTCTCTCCATTCACTCAGTTTGCGCCTTGGGAAAAGAATTTTCATAATGGAAATCTCATGCATTTCTATCGTTTCCAAAAACGGGTCAAAATTTTTGGTGATGTCAATCAAAAATGCGTGGGCAACGTTTTTGGTTTCACGCAGGTTTTTGATGATGTTTTCCAAACGCTCATCCGAGATTTCATTTCGGATGATAAAAAGGTAATCGATGTGAGGCGAAAGGTTGATCCATGTTCTTTCATTACGCGACAACGAAATCAGGTCGTAGACGTTACAATATTCGCCGGCAGTGTAGTAATAGAAGGAATATTCACCGCCACCCAAAGAAATGTCATCATAACGGGTGAGGTCAATGCATAGTTTCTGATTGATGTTCCAAGCCATTTTGTAATCAATCAGCGGAGCATTGATGCCAATGATTTTTATATCATCGAAAGGAGCAAGTTGAAGTTTCTTCTTCACAGACATCTTCTTCGTTTCTCGACTGCAAAAATAAACTACTTTTCCCGAATTGAAAGCAAATTATTTATGTTTTTTACCGAAAAAGCGATCACTCTTTTTTGATTGCGCCTTCCTCGACCAACATGTTCCATGTTTTTTCGGCAGCGATTTGTTCTGCACCTTTGATGGAGAAATCCGAGGCTTGCGCATACTCTTTCTCATCGATGGTGATTTGAACAATATAGAGTTTCTGGTGATAAGTGCCGTTGCCGTTCAGCAAATTGAAACTGGTGTGTTTTTTATGCTTTTGCGACCATTCCAAGAGTTTGCTTTTGAAATTCACTTCCTTTTGCTGGATTTCATCCAGATTAATGTGTATTCTGATAATTCGGTCAACGATGACTTTTTTGGCAAACTCAAACCCCCTGTCAAGATAGATGGCGCCCATCAATGCTTCGAAGGTGTTGCCGCCGATGGAACGGAATCCACCGTTGGTTTCGTCATGGGCATATCTGATATATTCCTCAAAGCCAAGTCTTTGCGAAAGCTTGTTCAGCGAAGCGCGACTTACGATTCTTGAACGCATTTCGGTGAGGAAACCTTCTTGTTCTGTTGGAAATTTTTTGAAAAGATAGTCGGCGACAACGATTTCGAGTACGGCATCGCCCAAATACTCGAGACGCTCGTTGCTCAGAAGGCTTTTGCCAACTTTTTCATCAGCAACCGACTTATGCGTGAAAGCCAATTGATAGACAAACACGTTTCGCGGATAAAAGCCTAGAATGTTCTTGATATACTGCGAAAGATGTTTGTCGGGAGAATGTTTATATGCTAAGTAATCCTGAATGCTGGACATTGTTACGCTTCAAACTTTTTGAATATCAGCGTGGCATTGTGGCCGCCGAAACCAAAGGCATTCGATAAGGCGTAGTTGATGCTTCTTTCGCGTGCCTTATTGAAGGTAAAGTCGAGACGATTATCAATGGCAGGATCATCGTCAAAATGGTTGATGGTTGGAGGAATGATACCGTTGCGAATGGCCATGATTGTGGCGACTGATTCGATTGCTCCGGCACCGCCAAGCAGGTGTCCTGTCATCGATTTGGTGGAGTTGATGCTGATATTATAGGCATGTTCTCCGAAAACTTTCAAGATGGCTTGAGGCTCAACCACATCGCCTGCAGGTGTTGATGTGCCGTGTGTGTTGATGTGTTCGATGGCTTCCGGCTGAAGTCCGGCATCCTTTAAGGCACGCTGCATACTCAACATCGCACCGTAGCCTTCGGGGTGAGGTGCTGTAATATGATAAGCATCGGCAGAAACGCCGCAACCGATCACTTCGGCGTAGATTTTTGCATCTCTTGCCAAAGCGTGTTCCAAATCTTCGAGCACCAGGCATCCGCCGCCTTCACCCAGGACGAAACCGTCGCGGTTCAGGTCGAAAGGACGCGAAGCCGTCTGTGGGTCGTCGTTGCGCGTCGATAAGGCGTGCATGGCATTGAAACCGCCTACGCCGCTTTCGCCGATGGCCGCTTCCGCACCACCTGCAATGATGACCGGCGACTTGCCGGAACGGATATAGTTGACAGCCTCAATGATGGCATTTGCCGATGAAGCACATGCCGAAACCGTTGCGAAGTTCGGGCCACGAAAGCCATATTTTATGGAAATGAGGCCGGCCGGCATGTTGGCAATCATCTTTGGAATGAAATAAGGATTGAAATGCGGGGTTCCATCACCTTCCACATGTTCCTTGACACAAGCATAAAAATTATTGACACCTCCGATGCCGGAAGTGACAATCACGCCAACTTCATCAAAGTCAGTGTTTTCAGGTGAAATACCAGAGTCCTTGATAGCTTCGTCGGCCGAAACCATGCAAAACTGCGCAAACATGTCATATTTGCGCACATCCTTTTTCTCAAAGAAATCCAAAGGGTCATACCCCTTGACTTCACATGCAAAACGGGTCTTGAATAATGAAGAATCGAAACGAGTAATCGGTCCGACCCCATTTGTACCACTGACAAGTCCTTTCCAAAAATCCTCAACGGTATTTCCGATTGGCGTAATGGCACCAAGGCCAGTAACTACTACTCGTTTCAATTCCATAAAAAACTGTTTCGATTTTTGTTTTTTAGTTTGCTCCGCGCAATTCTTCAATGAGTTTCACTGCATCACCCACAGTGACAACAGATTCCTGCTTGTCATCCGGAATGGTCAAACCAAATTTCTTTTCGAAATCTGACATCAGTTCGACTTGGTCGATTGAATCAGCACCCAAATCCTGAGTGAAACTTGCTTCCATTGTTACTTCTGCTGGATCAACTCCGAGCTTTTCAGCGATAATCGGTACAATTTCATTTAAAACTTCTGACATAGCTTTCAATTTTAGTGTTTTACAAAGGCGCAAAAATAAGACTTATTTCCATTCAAAAAACCATTTTTTATCATTTTATTGACAATCAACAGTTTAAAAATAAAAAGCGGTCGCATCCATGCGCCAAATTTTCTCTCGTTTAATTTTCGCGGCAAAAATAAGACTTTTTTTTCATGCAACGAAATTTTTGAACAAAATGACAAAAATTGTCCTTAACTTTGTATTTTTACAATTTCAAACATGCAAATTATGGATAATAACCAGAAAAAATTGTTTCTTTTAGATGCTTACGCACTGATATACAGGGCTTTCTTTGCTCTCAACAAGAACCCGAGAATCAACTCGAAAGGGGTCAATACATCGGCGGTAATGGGCTTTTTGAACACACTTTACGAAATTCTGAAAAACGAAAAGCCGACACACATTGGCGTTGCTTTCGATGTTTCGTCACCTACGCAGCGTCAACAGGAGTTTCTCGACTACAAGGCCAACCGCGAAAAAATGCCCGAAGACCTCCGCGCCTCCATACCTTATATAATTAGGCTGATTGAAGCTTTCAACATCCCGATTTTTGCCGTCGAAGGCTACGAGGCCGACGATGTCATCGGGACTTTGTCGAAAAAAGCCGAACAGGCAGGATTCATCACCTACATGATGACGCCCGACAAGGATTTCGGACAATTGGTCACCGAAAAAGTGATGATGTATAAACCTGCCAAATTCGGTGAACCGGCCCAGATTTGGGGACCAAAGGAAGTCTGCGAACGCTACGGCATTAAGGAACCGAAGCAACTGATTGATATTCTTGGTCTTTGGGGCGATGCTGCCGATAATATTCCAGGAATTCCCGGCATTGGCGAGAAGACGGCATCGGCTCTTGTGGCGCAATATGGCAGCGTGGAAAACCTTATTGCACACGCCGATGAACTCAAAGGAAAACAAAAGGAAAACGTCGTGAATTTCGCCGACCAAGGCATGATGTCGAAAATGCTGGCCACCATCAACACGGAAGTGCCTGTGGAATTTGACGAAGATTTGCTTACGGCAAAAGAACCCGATGTGCCAAGTTTGATGGCGCTATTCGAAGAATTGGAATTCCGCACTTTCGCCAAGCGTTTTTTGGATGACAGAAAGAAATCGCAGCCCGATGAAAATGCTGTTAAAACCGTCAAGGAATCCGTTCCACAACCGACTCAATCAGGACAATTTGACTTGTTCAGCCAAGCGGAAGAGCCTTCGGCAGATTTATCACTGTTTTCCGACAAGGATTCTGCCAAAACACTGGAACATAATTATATCCTCGTTGAATTGGAAACCGAAATCAAACAATTGGTGAATCGGCTTTCCATGGAAAAACATGTCGTTTTCGATACCGAAACCACCGGAATTGATGCCCATTCTTCCGATTTGGTCGGCATTTCGTTGGCTGTGAAAGCGCACGAAGCCTGGTATATTCCCATGCCTGCCGATTATGAAAGTTGCCTGAAAAAAGTCAGCTTGTTGAAACCTTTGTTGGAGAACGAAAACATTCTGAAAATCGGACAAAACCTGAAATATGACATTTCCGTGTTGCGGTATTACGATGTTAAAGTCAAAGGCCCTTTGTTTGACACGATGATTGCGCACTATCTGCTTGAACCTGAGCAGCGTCACAACATGGATTATCTGGCCGAAGTCTACCTGAATTATCTCACCATTCCGATAGAAGACCTCATCGGCAAAGGCCGTGCGCAACGCACCATGCGCGAAGTGCCTGTTGAGACCGTCAAGGAATATGCTGCCGAGGATGCCGACATCACTTTCCAATTGTACCAGAAACTGCTACCGATGCTGAAGGAAAACGGTGTTGAAAAACTGTTTTACGATATTGAAATGCCGCTTGTTCCGGTTTTGAGTCAGATGGAAGCCAACGGCGTAAAAATCGACAGCGAGAATCTGAAACAAATCAGCGACGAGTTTGGAGAAGAGATTCAAAACATTGAAAATCAAATCTATGAATTGGCAGGAACGCAATTTAACATAGGTTCGCCGCGACAATTAGGCGAGATTCTTTTTGAAAGGCTGAAGATTGACGAAAAGGCAAAAAAGACCAAGACGGGCCAATATGCTACGGGGGAAGACGTGCTGCAAAAACTGGCATCAAAACATCCAATCATCAACTTGATTCTGGATTACCGCTCGTTCACAAAACTGAAATCAACCTATCTGGATGCCCTTCCTGCTTTGATAAATCCCCGTGATGGATTGATTCATACATCTTACAATCAAGCGGTTACGGCAACGGGCAGATTGAGTTCCAACAACCCCAACTTGCAGAACATTCCAGTCCGCACCGACAACGGAAAGGAAATCAGAAAAGCATTTGTGCCACGCAGCGTGGAGTACACCTTGCTGGCCGCTGATTATTCGCAAATAGAGTTGCGCATCATCGCTCATCTCAGCGGCGACAAGGCTATGTGTGAGGACTTTAGGTTAGGTCACGACATTCATGCCGCCACTGCCGCCAAGGTGTATCACCTGCCTTTGGAAGAAGTTTCGAAAGAGCAGCGCCGCAAGGCGAAAGCCGTGAATTTCGGCATCATCTACGGCATGTCGGCTTTCGGTCTGGCTGAGCGGCTTGGCATTTCGCGTGGCGAGGCCTCCGACATCATCAAGATGTATTTTGAAGAATATGCCGGCATCAAGGAATACATGAACAGCAGCATTGCCTTGGCGCGTGAACGTGGTTACGCCGAAACTATTCTAGGCCGCCGCCGCTATTTGCGCGACATCAATGCATCGAACAGCGTGGTGCGCAATTTTGCCGAGCGCAATGCCATCAACGCACCGATTCAGGGCAGTTCCGCCGACATGATAAAAATCGCCATGAGCAACATTCACAAGGAATTGGAAGCAAGAAACATGCGCTCGAAGATGATTCTGCAAGTGCATGACGAACTCGTTTTCGATGCCCATCTCGATGAACTTGATCTGCTGAAATCCATTGTGGAAGACAAGATGGTGAACGCCATGCCATTGTCGGTTCCAGTCATTGTGGAAATGAATACGGGAAGCAATTGGTTGGAGGCGCATTAATCTTCATCCTTCGGCCCGCAAACAATGACTTTTCCATTGCAGCGGATGCCGTAATTCACATCGCGGACTTTGCCTGGCTGCGGTTCAAGAATGCCTTTTTCAATGAGGTCTTTGATGTCGCGGGCAGCGGTATCTGGGGAAATTTTGGCATGTTTTGCCCAGTTTTTCACCGTCAGTTTACCTTCGTAACCATCAAGATAGATATTGATAATTTGCTTTTGTCGTTCCGTCAAGCCAAATTGTCCGTAGGTTTGCCAAAATGCTGCCTTATCCAGCACTTGCGACAACATGTTATCGGCATCAGCAATGGCATCAGCCATGCAATCCAAATACCAATTGAGCCATTCAGTTATTTCACAATCAGATGTTTGTGTTCGTTCTAGAATGTCATAATAACTGTGTTTGTTTTTATTGATTTGCCGTGACATGCTGAAAAAACGCATCTGGCTGTCGTCGGCTTGCGATAGGGCCATGTCGGCAATGGCGCGGCCTATGCGTCCGTTCCCGTCATCGAAAGGATGAATGGCGACAAACCAGAAATGTGCAATGGCTGATTTGAGATAATCGTTTTCCGTTCTGGCGTCATTAAACCATTCAAGAAAACGTTTCATTTCATTTTCAATCCTATCAGGACTCGGAGCAACATAATGTATTTTTTCGTGCATGAATCCACCCGAAACGACACGCATTTCGCCGCTGCGGTATTTCCCCACATCAATTGTGGAATAACCACTTCTGCCGCTTGGAAACAGGCAACAATGCCAACCGAAAAGCCTGTCGTCAGTCAAGGGCTGACGGAAATTCACTGTCGCATCAAGCATCATTTCAACAATGCCTTCGATGTAGTGCGAAGAATCCACTTCGTTAGGAATCGCAACGCCTAATTTTCGTGCGACAGACGACCTCACCTGTTCCGAATTGAGCATTACGCCCTCGATAGCCGACGAACTGATGATGTCGTTTGAAACCGTTTCCACAACAGCCGATTGCAGATTATCGAAACCAAGCGCGTTCAGTTTGCCAGCAAGGAAACCAGCCGCTTTGTTGATTTTCGCCAATTTATTGGCAATCTGCAATTTGTCCCACGAGAAGTTTGGCCATTCGACATATTGATGGATATACATACGATGAAATTTTGGCAAAAATAATACTTTTGCGGTAAATAAGCCGCATTTTTTGCGGTTTATTCGCCGCAAAACTTCAATTAAAAACATTCGGCCTATATTATAGATGTGCAAAAAAGAAAAAAACATTATTTTTGCGGCATAAAATCTTAGAAAAATGAAAAACAGCATTAAAACCATCGTCATGGCATTGTTTGCCATCGCATTTCTCTCTTTGGCGGGATGCCATCGGGATGAAAACATCACAGTTTCGCATGATACTTTGTGGTTCTCAACGGAAGCAAGTTCGCAAACCATTGAAATCACAACGGATTGCTCATGGTCAATTGAAAAAAACGATAATGCACAATGGTACACGGTGTCGCCGATGTCGGGGGAAAAATCAAAAAACGGCACCACTATCACTATTTCAGTGCAGGAATATCAAGGTGAAGACTATAGAGCCGCATCCTTTACGATAAAATCGCCTAAAGGCAAAGGCAATGTTACGGTGAACCTCTCGCAAAATGTGGTTGAATTTACCAGCATTATCAATACGGTTTATGGCGTTAAGAAAGTCGAGCAATGGAATACCGATTTCTATGGCAATGTGATTGCGGATTCCTATAAGGAGGCATCTTTCAATCCTCACGATACCACGACGGGTTTCACCATGTATTTTGCTGGAGATGGATATGGAATTCAGGTAGACAGATATCACGACAGTACGGTCTATTATCCTTTCCATTACAACTACGATAATGTCACCCGCAATCTTCACATTGAGTTTGAATTGATTGATACTACACAGACTGAAATTTATAACGCCAGTGTGTTGACGGCAACAGAAGGCATGTTCCGTTTCCAGCACGAATATAAACCGGATTTCTGGGAGCGTGCTGAAATGACCAAAATCGGCACCATCGACCCTCAGACAAAAAGTATCATTGGCCGTGCCATTGCCAAGCGGAAGGAAAGCGGCCCGATTTTCAACTTGAAATAATTTGCCAGATGGAATTAAAGTGAACAAGTTGCCTTGTTCACTTTTTTGTTTTGTGATAATTAAAAAATAACCTGTAACGAAAACAGCTGTTTTTTCGCTTCGCTGAACGCAATTTATCGAAAATAATAATTGTCTATCTATCAGTTTAATTTCTGGAAATTCATATTTAATTTGTGGAAATTTGTGTTTATGAAATTGATATTGATATGTATTGTTGCTGTCTCAACTTATTGTTTTAATGTTATTTGAATGAGCGTTAAACTTTTCCGACATATTGCAATCATAGGCGTTTCTGTCTATCTTGTTGCGCTGGTTCTCATCAGTGTGCTTTTCCATGATTATGCCATGCAGCCGCTGTGGATGGTTTGGGGCGTGGGCGAGGTGCTGTTTTTATTCTTGCTTTCGTGGCTGTTCTATTCCCGTTGGAAGCAGGACGATGCAAAGCATTTCGTCAGGAAAGTATTTTTCGCGGCATTGAGCCTCCGCATTGTTTATGTGGTGTTGATGTGCTATTATTTCTACTTTCAGACAGGTATTCCTTTTGAATATCAAGCCGCCGATAGTTTGGGTTATCATAAGACAGCGGTTTATCTTTCAAGGTGTATAAAATCAGGTCATTTCAAGTATATTTTTCAGTATCTGAATGCCTATACCATGGGCTTTTCTGACCAAGGTTATACGCTTTGGCTGACTTTGATTTATACCATTTTTGGCAAAAACATTCTTACGCCGAGGATTTTCAAGTCGTTGATGAGTGCCTATATGTGCGTGGCCGTTTATAAATTGGGCACCCGTACTTTTGGCGAACGGACTGGAAAACTTGCCGCCGTGCTGTGTGTTTTCATGCCGACTTTGATTCATATTTGCGGTTTGCATCTCAAGGAATGTGAAATGATTTTCCTTGCGGTTTTGGCCATCGAGAGAATGGATTTTGTGATTCGTACCAGAAAATACACTTTTTGGAATATCGCCTGTCCAATCCTTCTGACGGCCTTGACTTTTGGTTTCCGTACCATTATCGGCATTGCCTTGGTTTTTTCCTTTGTCGTTTTCATTGTTGTTTCCGATGGCTTGGTGAACAAGCGCACGAAAATCATTGCCGTCTCAGCGGTTATCGTGGTGTTTTTTGCCTTTTTGTTTTCGCCAGTCGGGTATGAAATGCGGTATATTTACCGATTGAAATTCACTGATAACAATTATAATGAGCAGAAATATGAAAAATTGGGTATGAAACATACCGAGTTGGTGAAGAATGTTTATATGGCTCCCGGCGCTTTTGTGTTGCCTTTGTCGTCGATGGTCGAGGTGGCCAACGATAACCAAAAGCTGATGAATGGTAGTATGTATGTCAAGAATCTGCTTTCATATTTTGCCATGTTGGCCATTGTGATAGCCTTTAGTGACAAAAAATGGCGCAATTTCAGCCTGATTGGAGCATACGAATTGGCTTATCTGTTTATGATTATGTTTTCTTTTGCTGCCAATTCCGAACGCTATCATGAACCTGCAATACCATTTATCATATTAATGACGGCATATAGTATGACGAGACTAAAACGCAAGGAATTAAGAGGTTACTACATTTATTGTGTGCTGTTGGTCATTGCGCTTGTCGGGTGGAACTGGATAAAACTTTCGGCACGGAATCTTTGCTGATTCGACTTTTTCAGAAAATTTTTGCCCAATGACTTGCGGAATAGAAAAAATGTGTATCTTTGCAGTCGCAAAAGGGTACCTTGCCCGAGTGGTTAGGGATCGGTCTGCAAAACCGGGGACAGCAGTTCGAATCTGCTAGGTACCTCACAAAGCCCGCTGAAAATCAGCGGGCTTTTCCGTTTTTTAAACGCCAATTGCCACAAATTATCAGTTAATGAGCTGGATGTGGAAAATTACAGATTCATTGGTGATAATTTGCGTTTATCTTCCAAAAACAAAAAAAGAGCTTCTTGCGAAACTCTTTCCTGAGCCACGTGTCGGACTCGAACCAACGACCTACGCATTACGAATGCGTTGCTCTACCAACTGAGCTAAAGTGGCACTTGCGGCTGCAAAAATAGAAAATCTTGTCGAATTGAAAGCCATTTGACTCAAATTTTTTAAAATTATGTTTGGCTGTCGAAAATAAACTATATTTGCATTGTCATTGGCATTTGAAAAATGAAACTCACGCAATTCATTCTTATTGTGCTACTTGCCACAGTAAAGACACTGGTTTCACCGCCTGTGGCATACGCTATGGGCATGACTTTTTGGCCAGCTTTTTTGACCATTGCCTTGGGTGGCGTTTTGGGTTTTGCAGCCACATTTTACCTTACGGATTGGATTGTCAAGTTGCGTCTGAAGAGAAAAAACAAAAGCAATTTGCGCAAGGCAAGAAAAATCGTCACTTTGAAGCGCAAATACAAATTAGGTGTTTTCCTTCTCATTCTGCCGTTTTTTTCCATTCCCGTAATGGCTTTCATCGTCAGGAAATTCTTTGGGCGTGCCAGAAAAACCGCCCTTGCCAGCTGTTTCATCATTGTTTTCTGGTGCCTGTTTTTCTGTTTGGCTTATTCACCGATTCAGCGATTTTAGCACTTTTTGCGCCTTGCTTTTCAGTCCCACCGAGGCGTAATCCATTATGGCGTTGATGATTATGATGAATTCCTGCGAAAGTTCAGGTTCGATTTTGCAAAATTGCTCCAAAATGGAAAGCGCATTGGAGCGTGTGCCCGGTGCATATAGTTCGGAAGTCACGATGGCGATGCAGCGGTCGTAAAGTTCAAAATGGGCGTGTTTTTCTTCATCGGTCGAAATGCCGAACAGGGCGTTTGCAACAAACAGCAAATTCCGCAAAATACGTTCGTCCTGATATTGCAAGACGGCCTCGTAGCAGATTTTTCGGTAGGGAAAAATGACGGAAACATCCTTTTTTGCCACATGCATCAAGGCCCAACCTGCATTTTTCAAATAATTTGCCGAACAGTTTTGGAGGCCTTGCATCAAGTCGCCAATCTCGTTTCCGTGCAATAAAAGATATTCGCTAATGGCAGTTATATCATTGATTCCCAATTGATTTTCTAATATTTCAGAAAGTTTTCCGTCCATCGTTTTTGCATTGACGAAGCAAAGATAGTGAAAGTTTCATTTCGTTTTAAAACAAAGAATTTTATTATAAAACTAAAAAATTAGTTGCACGATTAAAATAATTCATATATTTGCAGCGTTTTCGCCCTGAAAGGGCAGCATAATTCAGCCAAAGGCAAAGTGAGCTTGCGAACGGCACCTTGGCGAAACGAAATTAAAAATAGAATACGATATGAAAGAATTAACGAAAGCAGAAGAACAGGTGATGCAAGTGATTTGGAGCATCGGGCAGGGTTTTGCCAACGAAATTGTGGCGGCATTCCCCGAACCGAAACCGGCCTACAACACGGTGCTGACCATTGTGAGAATCCTCGAAAAGAAAGGTTTCGTGACACATGAAACGTTCTGCAAGGCAAACCGTTACACGGCGCTGATTAGCAAGGAGGAATATTCAAGCGGTTTTTTGAACAGTATCGTGGAGCGTTATTTCAACAATTCCTATTTAGACCTTGTGTCGGCTTTCACGAAAAAGGAGAATTTCAGCGTGGAGCAGTTGGAAGAATTAAAGAAAATCATTGATGAGGCGATGGAGAAATAGCTGTTTGTTGGTTTTTGGTTTTCAGTTTACGGTTTACAGTTATCAGTTTATGGTTCTTCGAAAGTCTAAAAGTCAAATTATCCACACGTCAAATTGTCTAATTATTAAATTTTTAAATCTTAAATCATCAAATCAACTCCAATCGTCCAAAAGTCAAATAGTCTAATTGTCCAAAAAAGTACAAAACTATGGATACAATAATAACATTTCTAATCGGTAAGGTGCTGGTTGTCAGTGTGGCGACAGCGGTCTTGTTTGGCACTTACTGGCTCTTGTTCCGCAAGGGAAACCGTTTCAATCTGATGCGTGCTTTCCTGATCGGGAGCCTGGTTTTTGCCTTTGCCCTACCTTTTATTAAGGTGAATTTCAGCGGTCACACGCAAAGCGGATTCGCCATCACCGAAAATCTCGTGAATTATTTCACCCTCAACGAGGTGACGATTCAGCCCAAAGGCGAAGCGGGTCCTATCATGCTTGATGAAGTGACGGTTTCGCCGCAGCAAAAACATATTAATGTATGGCAGATTTTGTTTTGGGCGTATTGGGCAGGTGTGGCTGTCTTTGCCTTGATGCTCATTGTCAAACTGCTGAGAATCGTGCTGTTGGTGATCAAGTCGCCGAAGGTGCGCGACGGGCGTTATGTCATTGTCCGCACGAAGCGCGAGCACATCAGTTTCTCGTTTTTCAACTACATCTTCTTGCCGCAGGGCGAGGACAATGCCGCCATTCTGATTCACGAAAAGAGCCACAGCGACCATCATCACACGGCGGATGTGCTTTTCGTTGAGGCCCTGACCGTCGTGCAATGGTTCAATCCTGCCATGCGCTGGTACAAGCGCGAATTGCAGAACCTGCACGAATACACCGCCGACCGCGATGTTCTGGAAAGCGGTGCGGCACGCAACGACTATATGATGCTGATTTTGCAGCAGTGCACGGCTGGAAATTTCAGCACACTTGGTAATAATTTCAGTTTCAACCTCACAAAAAAAAGAATTAAAATGATGACACAAGAATGTAAAATGAAAGGTCTGCTCTGGCGCGTTTTGGGCGTTCTGCCGGTGGCAGCCGTGCTGCTTGTCGCCAATGCGAAGGTGACGGCACAGGAAAAGACAGAAGTCCCTCCGACTAAGGAAGAGAAAATTAAGGGATTTTTGGACAATTATGAGTTCAAATTATTTATTGGTTCTGATGACGGTAGCGGTGCTCCCATCGAATACAGCGACCACGTTTTAACCATTGATCCCGAACGAATTGAGCTCGACGGTCTTGAAGTAGGCGATACGGTTTCGATTGCAGGTTGTCAATTTACGCAGACCGAAAAACTAGATTCAATTACGGGTAAAATGGTAAAAGGGCTACAAATCATCAATCCTAAGTCAAGTGCGATTCATTTCACCGATTTGGGTAATAACAAGTTTCAAGTGACTATGCGAAACACCGACAGCATTTATGAAGTCGTTGAAGACATGCCTGAATTTCCGGGCGGAATGTCGGCTTTAGTAGATTTCATGAGCAAAAACGTGAAATATCCTAAGAGCGCCATCGACAACAACATTGAAGGCAAGACTTTCGTTGAGTTTGTCGTCGAAAAAGACGGTTCGGTGTCGAATGTCAGGACAAAAAAGGGGTTCGACAAGGATTGCGATGTCGAAGCCGAACGTGTGGTGAAAGCCATGCCGAAATGGACACCGGGAAAAGTTGGTGGTGAAGCCGTCAGGGTGAGCTTCGTTTTGCCGGTCGCTTTTCAGTTGAACGCCAAACAGAATGAAATGCAGTTGGTTTACAGTCAGGTGGAAGGTGGCTGGAAGCAAAAACCATACGGCAACCAAAAGAAAATCCAATCCTTCGAAGATTTCAAGACCTTCGTTATTGACGAAATGAATTATCCGTCACAAGCCTTGGAAAAGAAAATCCAGGGCAATGTTTCCTTTGAGTTCGATGTTAAAAACGGCATGGTTGCAAATGCAAAGATTATCAAAGGTTTAGGTTACGGCATTGATGATGAATTGCTGCGTGTGCTGAAATTATCAGCCGAGTTTGATAAGGCTATGGAAAAGCATTACGGAAACAACACCATCAAATTCAGTCTTAGAGAAGATGGAAAAACCATGGTTAGAAGCATAAATTGGGACGGATTCAAGAAATCAACGGCAGAATTTGATGATGAAAACAAGACAACCGATGATGAAACCTTCCAAATCGTTGATCAAATGCCTGAATTTCCGGGCGGTGAAAAAGCCTTGCTGAATTTCATTGCAGAAAATGTCGTTTATCCTCAATCGGCCAAAGACAAGAACATTTCCGGTCGTGTTTTCGTCACTTTCGTCGTTGAGAAAGACGGCAGCGTTTCGGATGTGAAATTGTTGCGCGGCATCGGCAAGGAGTGCGATGAGGAAGCCATGCGTGTGGTGAAAGCCATGCCGAAGTGGAAACCCGGTATGAACGAAGGCAAACCTGTCAGGGTTTCTTACGCTCTCCCGATTCATTTCAGATTGGACGACAATGGAAAAAGAAGCGAATATGACGTAGTGGAAAAAGTTGAAAACAAAATTGTTGTTGACCATGATGCTGATCCAATACCTTCGCAACAGTCAAAGACCGATGACGAAACCTTCCAAATTGTCGAGAAAATGCCTGAATTTCCTGGTGGTGAAAAAGCCTTGTTGAATTTCATTGCAGAAAACATAGTTTATCCGCAAAGCGCCAAAGACAAGAACATTTCAGGCCGTGTTTTTCTCAGTTTCGTCATTGATAAAGACGGCAGCGTTACCGATGTGAAAGTCATGCGCGGCATCGACAAGGAGTGCGATGCGGAAGCCATGCGTGTGGTGAAAGCCATGCCGAAATGGAAACCGGGCATGAATGAAGGCAAACCTGTCAGGGTTTCGTATATGCTTCCGATTAGATTCCAGTTGAAGGATGACGCAGGAAAAGGAAAATAGATTCTCATTTAATTGAGATTAAAAAGATAAGTAACTATTCAAAATTAAACTACATTATAAAGGACACGGGATTTCGAGACTGCGAGGCTTCGGGATGCCGGTATGCCTCGTAATCTCGCATTCCCGTGACCTCGATGCCTCGTTTTCAATATGTAAACTAATTTTAATCACCTACTTAGGAAATGAAAAACTTGCGCCGGCATATCATCCCGTTTTTGATGCTCATTTGCGGCACGGCAAACGCACAGTTTCTCGATGAAGACTATGTTCCGATTGACGAAGCGAAGTTCCTTGTTTGTTACGATTTGACCTATTTGGAAGACACAACGGCAAGCCAATTCCGCAACAGGGAGCAAATGGACTTGTTCATCGGCGACAGCCTTTCGCTGTTCATCAGCCACAATTTGTACAGAAACACTTTGATGAAACGGCAGAAACAGAAGGAAGGATTGTTGGACGAATGGCTTCAGAGCGAAGAGTCGTTTTCTTATCTTTCGCGATTCAAATATCGGATTTTCAAGAATTTGAAGAAACAAAAAGCCAATGTAACGGATTATGTCTTTCTGACGGGTTATTTCCAATATGAGGAAGATCTGGACAGTTTCGATTGGGAAATACACGATGATACCGTTTCGGTAAACGGTTTCTTGTGCCAAAAGGCCACCTGCCGTTATGGAGGCCGCAATTGGGAAGCATGGTTTGCCGAAGAACTGCCGTTTGGCGACGGTCCATATAAGTTCTGCGGTCTTCCGGGGTTGATTTTGCAACTACGCGATACGAAAAAGCATTATTGTTTTGACTTTGTTTCGATTGAGGTTGCGAGTCCCGAAATGAAAATAGAATGGGAGTTGCACGACTATGCCAGCACTTCAAAAATGCAGTTTTTCAAAGTTGAGGATGAATTGCGTGAAAATATCATAAGCCATTTTGATGCTTTGACTTCGGGAGAAGTCCAAAAGAAAATAAACGGCGTCATGCAATCCCGCAACAACCCTATTGAATTGGAAAGAAAATGAGTGGAAACGACTTGTGATTTTTAAAAGGAATATAAATAATCACATGATAATCAGAAATATGAAGAAACTACTTATAATCTTATCCATCTCGTTATCATTCCCGATGTTCTTGCGGGCACAAAATTTTGTGTTTAGCGATTACTACGATTCTATCGCCCGCCCCAACTTACAGGTGCTGTACCAGATGACTTATCACGAAGATTCAACCCAGATGGAAAGATACGATGAAGAAATGTCGGTTCTTTTGCTTGGAAACAAGATTTCAGCGTTTCAGAGTTATGGCAGTTTCCGCCTGACGCAACTCCAACGCAGAAGGTCGGAAGAAGGAAGTTGGAACGATTGGTATCTGGGTGAGTTGAGAGATTTCACGACGCGGTTCATGTATACGATATACAAAAACTTCCCGAAAGGGAAGATTACAGTCACCGATCATGTTTTTCTGACAGGAAACTTTTTGTACGAAGAAGATATGGATTCTATGGATTGGAACCTGATGGACGACACTTTACGCATAGAAGACTATCTTTGCCAGAAAGCGGTATGCCGTTTTGGAGGCCGTGTCTGGACGGCTTGGTACACCGACGAACTTCCGTTTAGCGATGGGCCTTATAAATTTCACGGGTTGCCAGGCCTGATACTTAAAGTTACTGATGCCACTGGCAGTTATTGTTATGAGTTTGTCAGCATCGAGGTTCCCGACCCAAAGGTCAACATTGTGTGGAACTTAAATGATTACACAAAAACCACGAAAAAAGGTTTTTTTCATGTGGAAGATGAATGTCGGGAGAATATCATAAGCCATTTCGATGAACATACGGGCATAGAAGCCCAGCGAAAAGCCTTTGGCGTCATGCAATCCCGCAACAACCCTATTGAATTAGATAGAAAATGAAAACTTTGCGCCGACATATCATCCCGTTTTTGATGCTCATTTGCGGTATGACAAATGCACAGACGGTACTGACGGGTCATGTCGTCGATACTGCAGACAGCCCTTTGCCTGATATTAAGGTGCTGGCTTACAAGGCCAACAGCCGCATCATTGTTGCCTACACCGCAACCGACATCAACGGTGCCTACACCTTGAATGTCAGCACCGAAGCCGACAGCCTCGATTTGGCAGTCAACTCCATTTTCTTTGAGCGGAAGAAAAAAGCCATTGCCAACCGCAGCCAAACCGTCAATTTCAAGTTGCGCGAAGAAGTGCAACAGCTGAAAGGCGTCAGCGTCAAGGCGAGACCCATTGAGCAGCTCGGCGACACTTTGGAGTATTTTGTCGGCTCTTTTGTGCAGAAACAGGATAACAGCATCGAAGATGTGCTGAAGCGAATGCCTGGCATTGAGGTTGAGGACAACGGGAAAATCACCTATCAGGGTCTGCCCATTCAGAAATTCTATGTGGAGGGCATGGATCTCATGGGCGGCAATTACGCTCAGGTGAGCAAAAACCTGCCGCATCAGTCGGTGGCCTCGGTCGAGGTGTACGAAAACCATCAGCCTATCAAGATGCTTGAAGACCGTGTGAGTTCCGAACAGGCCTCCATCAACATCAAATTGGCTAATGATGTGGCGGTAACGGGTTCGGGAAAAGTGAGTCTCGGCGCGGCTCCTTTCCTTTGGAATGTCAGTCTCACGCCCATGCTTTTCTCCAGCAAGACACAACTTTTGGCTTCCTACAAGACCAACAACACTGGCGACGACTTAACGATTTACACCTATCAGCAAGACTATGGCAACATGGCAAGCGACCGTCCTGCGCCATTGGGCGAAGTCTTGAGCATCAAGTCGGCACAAACGCCGCTTTTCAATGCGCACCGCTATTTGGACAATTGCACGCATTTAGTCAATCTGAACGCACTTACGCCTGTCAATGAAAAAATGCAAGTACGTGTCAACTTGTATTATCTCAATGACTTGCAGAAGCAATCGGTCAGTCAGAAAAGCACTATGTTTCTTGCCAACGACACGATTTCGTACACCGAGACCATACGCAACCGTTTCCGCGACAACCGTCTTTTCGGCACCGTGACACTCAATCGCAACGACAAGAACTGCTATTTGGACGATAAATTGAATTTCTCGCGGCAATGGGACAATGCTTCGGGTAATCTGTCAAACAACGGATTGGAAATCAGCGAAATGCTTCAAACACCATTGGCAACGGTCACCAACGATTTGCGCCTTGTTTTTCCCGTTGGCAAGCATCTTCTTGACTTCACATCCTACATAGGTTACGGACAAACGCCACACACTTTGGAAATCGAGCCTGTTCCATTCGCTGATTTACTGAACGACAGTGTCTTATATGCCAAAGCGATGCAGTCGTTGAAAAGTACACAGTTTTTTGCCGACCATGCTGTCAGCGGAATTTTTTCCATCAAAAGGCTGACCTTCCGACCAAAGGCAGGTTTCCTTTTCGTTGAGAGAAACATCCGTTCCCAACTGTCGCTTTGCGATAGCATAAAGGCTTGGCAAAGTCCGGTGGTGCCCGATGCGCAAGTCACGCATAGCAACATAAAGCCTTATCTGACAACGGAAATCGAATATAAATTCAGGCGTTTTTCGGCATCGTTGGATTTGCCGGTTTATTTCCAGCAATTGGAGGTGAAAAGCGAAAACGGCACTGGCGACCATTTGGCCAAACTGTTTTTTAACCCTGCAATTTCGGTACGGCTGAAAGCAGGCAATTTCTGGACGTTCAATTCTTCTGTCCATTGGAATCATTATGCCGAAAACTTTGATTCGTGGCTGGATACTTACATTTTAACTGATTATCAAAGTCTTGTGTTAAGAAATGCACCGATTTCCGTTTCTAATTCCTTGACGAGCAACGTTGGATTTCAATTCAAGCAACCTTTCATTTCGCTCAATGCCGACCTGCACTATGGCATCGGGCGTACCCATTCCGAAATGATGTACAGTTACGAAATCGGCGAAGGGGGAACAACGCGGCTGCAAGCCTTCATCATGCCCAACAACCGCATTCATCAGACGGTGCAAGGCAATGTCAGGAAATATTTTTCCGCTTTGCGCACTACCATTGGCTTGAAAGGCACACTGCTCGATATGCGCGGCGTTACCTTGGTAAACGGCAGTCTGTTGAACTCGCAAAACATTTCATACAGTCTTTCGCCCAACATCATGCTGAAAGCCACCAATTGGATGAATATTGACTATTCGCTGAATTTCAACGAGATACTTTCGTATATTGATAATCAATCTCGTAGTCAAATCAGATACTGGAGACATTTTGCCAATGTGTATGTCTTTCCGACCCGCAATCAGGATTTGAGCCTAACGGCGGAATATTACCGCCATCAGGGACAAAACTATTTCTTTATGGATTTCAGCTACACTTACATTTTCACCAAGCCGAAACTTGACCTTGAACTGCGTTGGAACAACATTTTCAACAGCCGGCAATATGTTTCGTATTATTCAGGCTCTTTTTCGGTTCAGGAAACCATCTACCAATTGAGACCAATGGAAGTGACTGTAGCTGTGAAATTTAGGTTTTAGAGAAATGAAAAATCCTCATACAAAATTCGCCCGTTTTCCTGGCAAAGCGTCAATCAGTTTCTTGGTGTAGTCGTTTTGCGGATGCTCAAATAGTTCATCGGCATCGTTCATTTCGACGGGCTGACCGTTGAACATGACCAAAATCCTGTCGCTCATAAAACGCACCACGCTCAAATCGTGTGAAATGAAGATGTAAGTAAGATTCCGTTCTTCTTTCAGACGGTTCAAGAGGTTGAGTACCTGTGCCTGCACTGAGACATCCAAAGCGGAAACCGACTCATCGCAAATCACTAATTTCGGATTGACAGCCAAGGCGCGTGCAATGCAGATGCGTTGCCGTTGACCGCCCGAAAATTCATGCGGATAACGCTCATAATGAGCGGCTTGCAACCCAACTTGTTCCAACAAATCGCAAACTATCGCCTTGCATTTCTTTCGGTCGGTCTCAATGCGGTGAACCAACATAGGTTCGGCAATGGCATCGCCAACCGTAATGCGCGGATTGAGCGACGAATAGGGGTCTTGGAAAACAATCTGAGCCTGTTTCCTGAAATTCCGCAAGTCATCACCCCTCAAAGCTGTGACTTCAATGCCATTGAAGAAGACCTTGCCACCCGTAGGTTCCGCCAAGCGCAAAATGGACCGACCCAAAGTCGTTTTTCCACAGCCCGATTCGCCAACCAAGCCCAAAGTCTCGCCTTCGTAAACCTCCAGATTCACATCATTGACAGCCTTGACATAATCGTAAGTCCGGCCAAAAACGCCTTTGCGCAAAGGATACCAAGTCTGCAAACCTTCCACTTTCAAAACCGGTTCCTTGGAATAGATTTTCTGCAAATGCCGTTTGCGTTCCTCATCGGTGATTTGCAGTTCGTTGAGGATTTGCTCCTTCCCTCCTACCCATTGTCCGTCAAGGAATTCCTTTACAATCGGGAGCCTTTTCAACCTTATGTCCATCGGTGGACGGCAAGCCAAAAGGCCTTGCGTATAAGGATGTTGCGGATGATTGAGAATCTGTTTCACATCGCCGCGTTCCAAGATTCCGCCGTTGTGCATCACGATGACATCATCCGCAATTTCGGCTACAACGCCCAAATCGTGCGTGATGAAAACCATGCCCATGCCGGTTTCGGCTTGCAGTTTGCGCAACAGTTTCAGGATTTCCAGCTGAACGGTGACATCAAGCGCGGTGGTCGGTTCGTCGGCAATCAGGATTTGCGGATTGCAGGCTATGGCCATAGCAATCATGACACGTTGTTTCTGACCGCCTGAAAGCTCATGCGGATAACTGTCGTAAATGGCTTCAGGACGCGGCAGCATGACCTGTTTGAACAGCGAAATGACACGTTCCTTGGCTTCCTTTTTGCTGACATTTTCGTGTTGGAGAATCATTTCAGAAACCTGAAAACCGCATTTGTAAACAGGATTCAGCGAAGTCATCGGTTCCTGAAAAATCATGGAGATACGTTTGCCGCGCACATCGGCCATCTCCTTTTCCGAAAGTCCGTATATTTCTTTGTTTTCCAACAGAATGGAATCGGCCGTCACCTTACTTTGGCGTTCATTTAGCAGCCGCATCACGGCCAAAGAACTGACCGATTTGCCCGAACCCGATTCACCGACAATGCCCAAAGTGCGACCTGCAACGACATCGAAATCAATGCCATGAACAGCCTCATTCCATTGTTTGTCGCGACGGAATGAAATGCGCAGATTTTTGACAGATAAAACCGGTTCTGACATAGAAAACAAGATTTTTGCAAAAGTATGAATTTTCAAAATATGACATCATTTCCAGCAGAAATAAACCTTTTTCATTACTTTTGCTCCCGTTATGAACGTTTTAGACATCATCATAGCCATCATTCTGCTGGTTTTCGGCATCAAGGGATTAAAGAAAGGACTTATTCTTGAAGTCGTTGCGCTGTTGGCTTTCGGCATTGGCATTTATGGCGCCATGCACTTTTCCGATTTTACGGCGGAAACTTTGACCGATTACATCGAAATCAACCCGAAATACCTCAACACGACGGCTTTCATATTGACTTTCATCATTTTAGTGATTCTTGTCAACCTGATTGGAAAGTTGGTTTCCAAAATGGTGAGAGACATGAATTTAGGCACTTTCAATAAAATTGGAGGCTTTGTCTTTGGCGGTGCCAAAGGCGTGCTGCTTTGCAGCCTTCTGCTGATGGTGCTGAACAATTTCCAAATCATGGGGTTTGTGAAGCCCGAAGTAAAGGAGCAATCCTTTTTGTATCCTCATGTCGAGAAAACCGTTCCCTACATTTACCAAGGCTTTGATATTGTGAAAGATGCCATTGAAGATTTGCAGAATCTGGAACAAAACGACGGTCATATTGCGGATTCAACATCAGTTTTTTGATAATTTAATTTGCGGACACTTTCGGATTTCATCATGCTGTCCATTGAAGGTATTTGCGAGGCTGGATTTGGATTTTTATGGTTGGAAATGACGCATTCCGCTAACGCAAGTGCCCGCCAATGAATTGCAAATTATTTGAATCCACGGATTTTTACGTTCCGAAATTTATTCGTATTATTGCAGCGGTAAAAGAAAGGATGAAAAAAATGACGACCCAACTCAACGATTCTCAACTTCATTTGCTCAAGTTGTTATCATTTGCAAAACGACAGGCCGATTTGGATGAAATGACACAAGTCTTGATTGATTATTATTCCAAGAAACTGAAAAAAGACACTGATGCACTTTGGGCATCAGGCAAACTAAGCGACGAATTAATGGAAGAAATCCTCAATTCTCACATTCGGACTCCCTATCAGCAATGAATAAAATCGTTCTTGACACCAATTGTCTGGTTGTTTCCGTTTCGCCAAGTTCAAAATATCACATTGTCTGGGACAAACTTGAAAAAGGCGAATACGATTTGTTTGTAACCGACGAAATAATCTATGAATATCAGGAGATTTTGGAGCATTTCATTTCTCCAGAAGTTGCTTCGGAAGTCGTTTGGCTGTTGCTGAATCTCAAAAATGTCCATTTGGTTGAGACTTATTACAAATTTAATCTCATAAAACAAGACCCTGATGATAACAAGTTTGTCGATTGTGCCATTGCTGTCGGAGCGACCTACATTGTCAGTAATGACAACCATTTCAACGAATTGAACAAATATGATTTTCCAAAAGTCGAGCACATAAACATTTACGAATTTATTGATTGGCTTAAAGGAAATCATTAATGGCTTTAGACAACCTATCGCTGTCAAACACGTTTTTAACTTATTGAATCATTTATGAAAATCCGTGTTTCTTCCTTCTTTCCGAAAATTATTCGTATTATTGCAGTGGAAAGGAAACTCCTTTCTCCCGTTTGAAAAAAACATCTTTTCTTCGCCACTCGCTAAAGTTGCATTTAACACTTGAATTTAGGAAATTTAAACAAACTCTAAGTTTACATGATGAAAACGAAGAAAACTCTATCTTTGCGCCATGATTATACTTGACAACATTGTCGTCACCGACGAATTTTTGAATGCCCGATTTTGCTGCAACTTAGCACTTTGCAAAGGCGAATGCTGCGTGGCGGGCGATGCCGGCGCTCCTTTGGAAGATGCCGAAATCGGTCTCATCGAAGATAACCTCGAAGCCATAAAACCCTATATGCGTCCCGAAGGCATTAAGGTGGTTGAGGAAAACGACGTTTACGACTACGACGATTTCGGCGAATTAGTGACACCCCTCGTCAACGGCGAAGAATGTGCTTTCGTGTATTTCCACGAAAACGGCACCGCCTTGTGCGCCATCGAAAAAGCCTACTTGGAAGGCAAGACCGACTTTTGGAAACCGATTTCGTGCCACCTCTACCCCATCCGCCTGATGGAGAAGGACGGTTTCACACACATCGTCTATCACGAATGGAGCGTCTGCACTCCCGCCAAACGGAAAGGCGAAAAAGAGGGCATACCGTTGTACAGATTCCTCAAAGTCCCCATGATACGCAAGTTCGGCGAAGACTGGTACAACCGTTTGGTAGCTTTGATTGAAAAGAAAAGATAGGAAAGTATTGTGTTTCAAGCTTCTGGCTTTTGGCAACATTTCATTGAAAAGCTATTTTTTATTTCATGGCTCATTCACTTGTAGAGAGGTTGCACGCAACGTCTCAATGTTCATTATCCAGACAAAGATCAATAAAACAGAAATGGCGACCCAAAACCGAGTCGCCATTTTTTGTTTATAGAATTGAATTTCAATTGAATGCTTAAAGCCTATCATAATCGGGCGAGAAAGTGTCGCCTTGGTTGATGTCGCCGGTGTAGAGACCTTTCTTGAGCCATTTTGAGCGTTGTGCCGAAGTGCCGTGGTTGAAGGTTTCGGGCATGGTGCGACCGTAGGCTTGTTTTTGCAGGTAGTCGTCACCAATCTTCGAAGCGGCATTCAAGGCTTCCTCAATGTCGCCGTCTTCCAACGAGCCAAACATCTTGTTGTCGTTGTAAGCCCATACGCCGGCATAGAAATCGGCCTGCAGTTCAAGACGCACACTGATTTGGTTCGACTGGGCAGAGTTCTGTCCATAACGCGCCATCTGCTGATGAGCGGCATTCAAGGTGCCTAACAGATACTGCACATGGTGTCCCACTTCGTGGGCAATGACGTATGCGTAGGCAAAATCGCCATCGGCGCCAATCTGGCTTTTCATGCTTTTGAAAAACTCAAGGTCGAGGTAAACGCACTGGTCGCCTGAGCAGTAGAAAGGCCCGCTGGCCGATGTGGCATTGCCACAAGCCGAATTGACGGCATCGCTGAAAACCACCAGTTTAGGAGGTTCGTAGGTTCTGCCCATTTTTTTGAATTCCTTGGTCCATACGTCTTCGGTGCCGGCAAGGATTTGCTTGGCAAACTTGAACAGTTCCTGATCCTCTTCGCTGAATTGGGTGGGGTCTGTCTGGGTGTATTCGGAGTTGTTGCCTTGCGTCAGTTGCTGAACCACCTCGGCATCAGGGGCTTTGCCTGTGAGCAGCCAAATCAATCCGACAATGATGATGCCGCCGATGCCCAAGCCACCGGCTTTCGCTGCGCCGCCTTTTCCGCGACGGTCTTCCACATTCGTACTTTCTCTACGTCCGTCTAATTTCATGATGTAATGTCTTTAAAGTTTGGCGCAAAAATAAGTTTTTTTCAGTAATGGCAAGTAGTTGTTTTTGGTTTTAATTTGATTTCAGAGAACCTCGTTTTAGGAACAATAAAATAATAAGCTGAGACAATCCTGACACATGTCAATTTCGTTTTTATTAACACAAATTTCCACGAATTAAACATGAATTTCCATAAATTTAACTGATATATCTTAGTACATGACAAAAATTTCAAGAAGAGCAAAAAAACGGAAAAATCCGGTGTTTTTTTTAGTTAAAACACTTGCATAATATCTTGGAAATCAGTAACTTTGAAGAAAATTTCCTATGTTTTCCATAGCTACTGATTCC
>NZ_JBADWU010000053.1:0-5392 GCF_056203535.1 Candidatus Limimorpha sp.
GGATGTCTTTCAGCCGAGCACGCTCCTGAACCGGCATCATCCGAACCTGTCGCACGATCTCTTCTGCTGTAATGTAGTCGCTCATTTCCTTCGCTTTTCTGTCTTTAACGCCTAATTCAGTCTTTTATTATACTAGAGCCATTTATTTTAATATCATTCAAAAACCATGTCAGCATTTTCGCAGCATTTGCTGACAGAAAACGGTCCTTTTTCCCCACTCATGGAAGCTGTCGAGAATAAACGCAAGTCCAAAGGCAAGCGGCTCACAGCCTCCGGTCGGAAGGCAGTTCCTCTAGGGTGACGCTACACTGACGCTACGGTGGCACTACACCAACTCTACCTCAGCTCTACCTATCGGGTAGAGAATCGGTAGAGAAAAGGTAGAGCGACCCATGAAGATCAGCAGAGGAACCTTAGCGGACTGCGACGGCCTTGAATCATATTTATTAACCAGCCGGTATTATGGAGCTCCGTCGGCGGCTCTTTATAAACAAAAGAGTTTCAGGGAGAAAAAAGAAGATGGCACAGCTTGATGGCCAATTCAAAAAAATGTCTGGCTCACTTGGCCAGCTAACCTTCAGACGCGTTGGCACCAAGACGTATGTCAGCGAAAAAGTAACCTCAACCACCAACACCCGCACTTCGGCGCAGCAGAAGCACCGCATGAAGTGGCCCAACCTCATCATCACAGGCAAATGGGTGTGCAAGTTCCTCCGTGGTGCCTTCGAGGACAAACCCGAAGGTGCGAGCGACTACAACATGTTCGTCAAGACGAACTTTGCCGCCAGCAAAGTCTATCTGACGAAGAGCGAAGTCGGTGCCAAGGCTTGCGTGGCAGCACCTTACCAGATCACGACGGGCACGCTGGAGAGCATCGTGCTCACCGGCGAAGCAGGTGCCTCGGTCACCGACATCACCCTTGGCCGTCTCGACATCACGGCCGACACCACCGTCAGGGTGTTCAGCAACGCCGTTGTAACCAACAACGTTGATTACAACTACGGCGACCAGATTTCGTTCATCTGGGTGGAACAGCTGGTGGACCCCATCACGGGTTATCCGCGCTGCAAGTTCCACGGCGAGTATGTGGTGCTCGACAAGACCAGCGAGGTGACCTTGCGCAGTCTTGTGTCGGAAACAGGTTTCTCAGTGATGAGCGGCAACTTGGCTTGCAGCCTCGGCGACAGTTTCCAAGGCGCCTACGCCTGGGTCCACTCGCGCAAGGGCGAAGGACACACTCTCGTCTCCTCTCAAGTGCTCGTCGTGAAAAACACACTCTACGACGAGTACAGCACCGAGGAAGCCTACCAGCGTGCCGTGGCCACCTACGGCGGTGAAAGCGACAGTTTCCTCACGCCTGAAGACCAACAGTCCCCTAACCTGCGACGCGGCGGCGACGTGTAAAGGTGAGGCAACGCACGGCCATGCGTTGAGAAAGACAAAATGGCCAAAACAATCAGTCCCGGCACCGCAAGGTGCTGGGACTGATTGTTTATTTATTGTTTTTGTCTGGACCTACAAGTAAATAAGTGCCTAAAAATTTCAGCACGCCACTTGCAAAAATCTTCATGACACAGTATAGTTATACTGTATGAAACACTTATCATTTAAGTTTTGTCAGCAAAAATCCCCTGGTTTCCTCGTTAGAAACATCTTCCACTGGCTCCAGTTGGCAAAAATTACTGTCCGGATCAAAATGATTGGAAAGCAACATCATTACAATGTTTTTCGTTTTCAACTTATGACCTGAATATTTTATGGCTTGGTCAATGCCTTCATCCAACGAATAGCCCGCTTTCACAATGGAATAGACATCATAATAATCCCTTTGTTTCATCCTCCGAAGCATCACTTCAAGTTTCATGGCCAAGATCGAAGAAACATCAGCAATGTGAATGTTGCCCATGTATGGAATGCGTTCATTTACAGGAGTGTAATTATTACTGACATAGAATGAAATTTTGACATTATGCACTATAAAGAGAACCCGGTCAAAGCCAAGAATATCAATCTTTTCCACCTCTCCCACTTTTTCCTGCAACTCTTCCTTTATTGCGGGCCAGTCGACTTCGGGCTTTTCGTTTTTCGAGATTCGCCACATCATGAAATCAAGGTCTTCGCTTTTCCTGTGGCCCAATTGTATGGCTAAGGCGGTGCCTCCGCACAACGTATAGTCCTTGATGCAGTTCAATGAGGCCACTCTCTCGATGATAGCTTCAATATTGTCTGTCAACCCTTTACGCATTGCCAATGATTTTATTGAAATATTGTGTTTCTTTCCTTTTCAGATACGATTCGGGGTGTTGGATGCCGAAATAATACATGGCTATCATGACATTAAGGTCGAAAAGATAATCACCCTGAATGACGAGCCTGTTTTGCCAGACTTTCTTGATGAAAGCAGCCGGATATAATTCAAAAAGCTTGTCAATGTCGCACAAATCAAGATGAATAAGGCATTTTTCCACCAAGTCTTCGTCCGACAGCATTTCGTATCTCACATCTTGATAAGACCAAAACGCATGTTCTTCAACAAGCTGCGCAAACAAGCTTCGCTTGACATCATCTTTATACTTTTGGATTTTCCACAGGTTCTGAATTTCCAACAGTTTTCCTTCCTGAAGACAAAGCAGTTTTTCCATCTTCAAAGCAACTGGAACACTCAACTCCCTTTGGTTCAATATGATGAAACTCAGCTGTTGCCTTGATATGCCGATTTTCCGTGCAGCTTCCGACTGGCTGACACCTTTATCCTTCAACAAGTTGGCAATATATTGTCCGACATTAATATTCATTTGAAATATTTTGCGGCAAAAATACAAAATGTCAACGAATTTGTTGACAAAAATATTGAATATTTGAAATTATGGCAATTATATGCTTTTTGTGCCATAATGGTTTTATCTCACATCGATAATACTGTTTGGGGACTATATACCTGGTGGCACAAAAAGCATTTGCAACTTTCCTTCCACTGACCAAAATTGCTTCCATTGACAAAAACACAAAAAGCCATGCCTGAAAAGCAACATGTTTGGTTTTGCCGCAAGAGCATCGGAGATGCGGAACCCGATTACCACCGATTAGGTAGAATCGGACAGGAAAGAAAAAGGCATCTATATACATTTAGACCCAAACATTGGACGTAGAGCGGAAATCAGAGAACACTCGACAAAGTCAGAGAATACGCGAAGCGGATTCCTTATTAACTACGTTGAAATGTAAATTCGGCGTAGCCAATCTTCGATTTCGCTAAATTCGCAAAATTCGCAAAATTCGCGGTCGAAAAAAACATCGTGGTTACAAATTGGATTACAATGTCCTTGCCTGCCGGACGTTGAGAAAGGACCGCGAATCGGGCGAATATGGCGAATTTGGCCTTACTGAAGCAAGTCCTTGCCTGACGGACGCAGATAAGATAAACCTCTATGGGTCAAAAAGTATATTATTGCCTAGTTTTTTATAGGTCAAAAAGTATATAATTGCCAATATAAATGTGCAAAATCGTGATGGAAAATCAAGCATAAAAGTTCTTCGCAGCAAGGATGGTGTGGCGTGCTCGTGGTGCCAATAGGATGTCTGAAACCTTGACGCGGCAAATGAGACTCGAACTTGTGAAAAGTTTCCGAGTAAAATAGTGAAAAGTTTCCGAATAAAATAGTGAAAAGTTTCCGAATATTATGCGTGCCATATCATTTTTTTAGTATTTTTGCGGTGATTTTTTTGAAATATGGAATACAAACATCGTATAGCAGACTTGCAGTTGGAGCAAAGGCTTCAGGCAAAGGGAGCTGTCTTGATAGAAGGACCTAAATGGTGTGGGAAGACCACGACTGCCAAGCAGCTGGCAAAAAGCATATTGGATTTGGGCGATAGCGTAACGTTGGCTGCTGCAGAGGATGACTTGCAGTTCTATCCGCATAGGCTGCTGCAAGGAGGCACACCCCGTTTGATTGACGAGTGGCAGACAATTCCAGTGTTGTGGGATATGGTGCGCTCGGAAGTGGACAGGCGTGAACCTTTCGGTCAGTTTATTCTCACGGGTAGCAGCGTTCCTGTTGAACAGGATAAACTTCGTCATAGTGGCACGGGCAGGATTGGCAGAATCATGATGCGTCCGATGAGTCTTTGGGAATCGGGCGAATCGACGGGAAGTATCAGTCTTGGGGATATTTTTGAGGGGAAATCCATTGAACCGCAAGAGAACAAGCTGCAGCTGGAAGATGTTGCTTTCCTGCTATGTCGAGGAGGTTGGCCACGCGCCACACTGCTTAAAGGCAATCTGGCATTGGGTGAAGCACGGGATTATTTCGAGGCAATATATAAGGTTGATATTCATCGTGTTGACAAAGTGCGTCGTAGCAGCGAACGTACACGTCTGCTTCTGCGGTCTTATGCTCGTAATCAAGGGTGTGCCATAAGTTATTGCAAAATGAAAGATGACATTCTTCAGAATGATAATCAGTCTATTAGTGATGAAACGATTGCCGACTATGTTGATGCGCTTCGAAAACTGTTTGTGATTGAAGACATGCCGGCATGGAACCCGAATATCTGTAGTAAGTCGGCCATTCAGAATTCGGCAACACGCTATTTCATCGACCCAAGCATTGCGACATCGGCATTGTCGGTCGGCCCTAAGGACTTGATAAACGACCTGCGTTCGTTTGGTTTCTTCTTCGAATCGATGGCAGTGCGCGATTTGCGTACCTATGCAGATGCGTTGGATGGCGAACTCTTTCATTATCGCGATTCCACGGGTCTGGAGTGCGATGCCGTTCTGCATCGTCGTGACGGGACATACGGTCTAATTGAAATCAAACTCGGTGGGGCTGCCAATATTGAAAAAGGAATTGCTACTTTGAATGAGTTGGAATCCAAGATAGACAAGACAAAAATGAAAGCGCCGGCGTTCAAAATGGTGCTTACGGCAGTAGGAACTAATGCGGGGAAACGGATTAGCGATGGCGTGTTTGTGGTGCCAATAGGATGCCTGAAACCTTGACGCGGCAAATGAGACTCATACTCGTGAAAAGTTTCCGAATGAAATAACCTTTCAAGTTTCAGCTTCTCTGGAAAATATGCTGAAATGTTCATTTTTTTGGCAACAATATACAATTTGACCTTTTTATAACCAAAACATTCAAAACCTACAAGACCTTTGTTCGTCAGGTTCTGAATCTCGCAACCGCTCGATTCATACCATGCTGAGCATCGGAGATGCGGAACCCGAAAAACAAATGCCTTCCGAACGCAGATAAGGAGAACCACTTTAAGTTTGCAGCGTGAATTCGTACAAGGTTATTTCCTACCTTTGTTGTATGAAGGAGGGACTAACTTCCAGAGGACAATCCATTAGAACCACAAGGCCAAGAGCCTATAATTCGTTTGG
>NZ_JBADWU010000054.1:0-100698 GCF_056203535.1 Candidatus Limimorpha sp.
CCTAAAAAGTTTGACTTTAACAAAGTCGGCTCAAAAGGAAAAGGGCAATATATTGTCCAATACAATTCTAAAATGAATACTATTAAAACATATTACATCCAAACTTTTGATAAGAAATCAAAAAAGATGACACTTATCCATTTCCCAAATGGTAGTCATAAAGCAATGCTAATAAACTACCAACTGATCGGAGAAGCTTCCCCAAGCAAGCCAAAGTCCACATATGACACTCCTCTAGATCCAATTGTGTCAAAGGAATATGATGTTCTTGAAAGAGACACCTCTACGGGTACAACTTCTACAAGTGGACACACCTCAACAAGCGGGAATTCTTCTACAGGAAAAAGTACTTCTACTGGTGGAGGGTCGACAACAAATACCAAAACCAACACGTACATAGATTCCCAAGAACAACTCAAGCCTCTCAAATAGCAAGCATCTAACTTCCCACATCACCCTAACTTTCTCACAAATTCTTAGGTTGGTGTGGGATTTTCCTACAACAGCTGTTAAAGCAAAAAAATCAAAACAAAAATTTGGAGGTGTCATAAATTGTGTGTATCTTTGCAACCAACAATTCAAAGAAAGGCTACACTATGGCAAAGTATCTTGACCCAAAGGCGGATCTAACCTTCAAAAAGGTATTTGGCGAGCAGAAAGACCTGCTCCAGAGTTTTCTCAATGCCGTACTTCCATTGAAGGAAGGCACAGAGATAGAGTCTCTGGAATATCTCTCTCCTGAGATGGTGCCTGAGAATCCGGCAAAGAAGTACTCTATTGTGGATGTTCGTTGTACGGACAATCACAACCGCCAGTTTATTGTCGAGATGCAGATGTACTGGACAGAGGATTTCCTTCAGCGTGCACTCTTCAATACATCAAAAGCGTATGTCCGTCCACTTGAAAAAGGGGATGGATATGATGAGTTGCGTCAAGTATATTGTGTCAGCATAATCAATGATATTGCCTTCCCAAATCTGAAGGATGAGTTCTATCATCGCTATATACCAGCGAACATTGACCATCCCGAGAACACGATAAAAGGTTTTGAGACCATCTTCCTTGAACTGCCAAAGTTCCGTCCATCGAGTGTAAGCGACAAGAAGATGATGGTGCTTTGGCTTCGTTTCCTTACCGAAATCAACGAGCAGACAAAGGAAATTCCTGCAGAAATGTTGGAGAATGAGTATCTTTGTAAGGCAGTTGGAATTGTAGAACAATCAGCATACACGGATGCCCAGCGTATGGCATACGATAAATTCTGGGACGAGATTGTCAGCGAAAGGACTCTTATGAAAGGCTATTTCCGTCAGGGGCATGCAGAAGGACGTGCTGAAGGACGTGCTGAAGGTTTGGAAAAAGGCGAAGCAATTGGTCTGGAAAAAGCCCGAGCCGAGCAACATAGAGAGCTGATTGAAATGGCACGAAAGATGAAATCGAACAATATGCCCGTAGAAATGATTAAGCAATACTCTGGACTTTCGGATGAAGACATTAAAGGCTTGTGATTTTTGAAAACAGCCAACACGAAGTACAAAGCCTGAAAAGAAATGGAAAACAAATTCTGGTACTGGTTTAGCATGGGATTCTAATCCTGTAGAGACGTTGCACGCAACGTCTCCCAAAATCAATAAAATCGAGACGTAGCGCGCTACGTCTCTACAAAAAATTGCGGAACCGCAATCAGCAGTTCCGCAATTTTTTTCATTTATCAATCGCCTTATTTTGCATGAGGCTGATTCACCTGAATGATAACCAAGCCGTCCTTTTCACCAGTTACGTAAATCTCAGCCGAACGGTCTCTTGGAGACGCATTCGGGTCAACAACGATAGTAAAAGCACCGTCGTTTGTGCCACTTACCGGGTCATAAAGAATCCAAGATGCACCTTTCGACACCGTCCAATTCTGATTAGAGAACACAGGGATTTCAGTCTTTAGGCCTTCAGCCGGCGCAGTGATTTCAGTCACTTCTGTTGACAAGGTATACACATAACCACTTTGGACAACCTCAAATGAATCCGAAGCACCTTGAGCCGTTGAAACACGCACCGTGCATGAACGGGGCGTCATTTCATAGTTCGTATCGACACGCAACGAGAAAGTGCCATCACCTTCACCGCTGTTTTGGATTGGTTCGGCCCAACTGCTGCCTCGAACAGTCCAAGTGACATTAGACGAAACTTCAACAGGAAAAACATCCCCAACAGCATCAGCATTGATTACATCAACATTCAAAGAAACGTATGGAGCCTGATCGCCTGCTTCCTGATGAACTTGGATTTGTTTTTCAAGAATACCGGAAACCACATATACGACCGTATTTCTCGGTGTATTCATTATGTTTTCTTCAGCAATAATATCAAAGGAACCATCACCTTCACCATCTTGGGCTGAGAAAGAAATCCAATGTTCAGGGCAATCCACTTTCCATTGTTCATCGCAGCCAATACTAATCACAGCATTACCCCCCTGCTTGCCAAAATTAACTTCCATAGGCGAAACATCAAGATGACGGGGATCAATAGCAGCTTCCTGTGAAACTGTAACCGTTGTATTCTGATGCGCATCGGAAGTAAAGACAACTGCGCCAAGACGAACTTGAAAATCTTCATTGTTTTCAGCCGTCACCGTAATTTGTCCGTTGCCCGAACCTTCAGTTACACTAAGCGAAAGCCAATCAACCGAAGTTGAAACGCTCCAATTTGAGGCACAAGTTACCTCTATTTGTTGTGAACCGCCTTCAGTTGAAAAACTCAAAAACTTAGGATTTACACTGACAGCTACCTCACTACCATCACTTTGCGTAACGCCGACTGAAACCAAAGCATTGGCACCAGCAAAGATAAGGCTTGCTTTGCGGGAAGACGAATCACCACCAACATATTCCTCTACAGACACCTTTACAGTTTGGCTTCCACTGCCCGATGTCGGATTAACAGAAATCCAAGGAATCTGCTGTGATATTTCAGAAAGTGTCCACTCACAATTGGAAGATATCTGCAAATCGAATTCACCACCATGATAATCAGCTGTAATAGAATCAGGTGAAATTGAAAGATAATTTTCCTCAACATAACCCTGAGACAGTTTCAATTGAGCTGAGTTGGTTGAGGTAGACACTTCAAGGACAGCCTCACGGATTGCATCACCCAAATTTGGTTGGGCTGCTAAAACAATCGAAGCGTCTTTACTGCCAGAAGTTTCCGAAACAGCAATCCATTCTGGGCATTTTTCAACATTCCAGTCGCCATCAGTGTTGATTTCAACTGTCACTTCACCACCAGTAGGTTCAAATTCAAATTCCGTAGGCGATAAAGTAATTTCATGCTTTTTGCCGCAACTCACTGCCAGAACCAGCAGCACGGCCATCAGAAGTAAACTTTTAAACTTTTTCATATTAATTTGATGATTTTGTTCTATGAGAATGCAAAAATACACATTTTATTGTGTAGTAAGACAAAAAAAGGCCAGAGCGAACTCCAGCCTTTCAAACTATGATGCAGATTCCTTATTAATAGTATCTGATTCTGTTGTCTTCAATCTTAGCCTTGTTTCTCAAAGCGCTGTAGATGGAACCACCCAGAACCTTGTTGTTGAACTGGCTTGTCTTTTCTCTGTAGATATCGCTGTAGTCAGTGGTTTCTTCTGGAGTTGTGAATTTCACGTTCTTTATGATGAAAGCACTTGAATTACCAGCAACTGGGCCAACTTCCTGACCTTCCTTCATGCCGAGGATGGTACCGATAATGTCAGCTTCAACGCCGAAGTTGCTCAAAACACGGGATTCAATGTTGACATCAGAAATTGTGGTTGACTCGGCACCGAGTTCGCTGACCATTCTGTTGATGTCATTACCGCAAGCATTCATTTTTTCGACGGCCATTTCACCTTTCTTGAGGTTCATGATCTGGTATTTGGCTTGTTCGGCAACAATACTGATTGGAGCATAACCCTCAGGAACAATATTGGTCAAAGCTGCGACGACATACATATCATCAAGGTCGTAAACGGTTGAAATGTCACCGACTTTGGTCTTTTCGTCGAAAGCCCAGCGGACAATTTCACGAGGATTGTTGACACCCGTAATCTGATAAGTGCTGTAGTTCATTCTTGGCATGGTGCGCTTGGTAAGGCCCTGTTCTTCGATAGCTGCATTGAACTGGTCGTATGTCTTGTTTTCGGTGACGAAACGGTTTGCATCGGCGAAAACATTCTGAGCAGTCTTGGTGCTATAGGAAATGTCGTGTTTCAGAACGGCGAGACGGACTTTCGGTTGAGCTGCGGTCTTGTCGGTCACCTTAATGATATGATAGCCGAACGGAGTTTCAACCTTACCGATTGTGCCGACTGCGTTATTAACGACAAATTCATTGAAATCGGTTACCATTGTGCCATCGGTGAACCAACCGAGGTCACCGCCCTTGTCCTTTGAACCTGGGTCGGTTGAGAACTGACCGGCGAGTTCGGCGAACAAATCAGCATCCTTGCTGCCTTTCAGGACTGCGAGGAGGCTGTCAGCCTTAGCTTCAGCTTCTTCTTTAGTCATTGTGGCTTCGGTACGTGCAGCACCGGCATAGCTGATGAGGATGTGACTTGCCATCAATGAGTCGGGACGGTTCTGCATATCAACGATGCGGACAAGGTTGTAAGCATCTTCGTTTTCGTAAGGGCCGAACACGAAACCAGCTTCGTGACCTGCATCGAAAATAGAGGTTTCAATCTGCTGAGGAACATCCTTTCTGCCCATCCAAGTGCTGTCGTAGCGCTGGTCGGAGTTGGCATTGACGAAACTTTCAACGTTTTCGACAGTAGCAAAATCTTCCTTCAAACCATTCACGAAAGCAAGTGCATCCTGACGGTCTTCAACTGAAGGCTTGATGTCGAAAATCACGTATTCAATGTCGCGCACTTCATCGGTTTCATATCTGTACTTGTTTTCTTCGTAGTACTTCTTGTTTTCATTGTCGGTGACAACGACGGTCGAGTCAGGGATGTTGGAATAACGCAAAGCGACGATGTCGGCTGAAGCCTTGATGTTCTTATTCTCATAGTACTTCTTGGCCAACTTTGCAGGCACGAAATAAGAAGCCTTCACGAGGTTTTCGAACTTGGTCTCCAAACGGTCTGCCTTGACGGCTCTTTCGAAGTCCATCCACTGCATACGTGCTTCAACTGGGAAATCGTTGAGGTTTTCAAGATAGTAGTTGAGGTTTTCCCTATTGAGCGTACCATCAGGGTTGCTGAAGCTTGAAACGACCCATTCGTGAGGATTTTCACCAGTGAACTGGTCGGTGAGTTCTTCACTTGAAACGTTCATGCCGAGGGCTTCATATTCCTTGGTCATGATGTGGTCCTTAATCATCTGCTCAAACGTAGCGTTGCACTGTCTGAGGTTTTCATCGGTAGTCAGATTCTTACCGGTTCTGCTTTTCATGTTTTCAACATCCTTGTCCTTTTGGGTTATGAAATCCTGATAAGGGATTCTTTCGCCGTCAATCACTGCGATGTTGTTCTCACGGTTTCTACCTGTGCTCTGGAACAAATCCTGCAACACGAATGCTAACAAAGCTAAACCGATGATTGCGATTAACAATCCAGAATGTTTTCTGATTCTTTCAATTGCTGCCATAATTTTCTTACCTTATTTATTTATAATTCTTTCTGAAAAAAGCGTGCAAATTTAGTAATTTTTCCAATTGAGAAGCTAAATGGAGAACTTTTTTATTCAATTATCACCTAACTCAAGTTTCACTTCCTCCAATTTCATGTCGGAAGCCTTGAGGATACTGACCTTATATTTGCCAATATTGAAGGTTTCGCCTTCCGTCGGAATGTCTTCGCAATAATGCAGAATCATGCCAGCCAAAGTCTCGTAATCATCGGAAACCGGAAGGTCAAGTCGGTATGTATCATTGAGATAGTCGATTTCGAGACGAGCCGAAAAAACGTAAGTGTTCTTGCCGATTTTCTTTTCCGTTTCTTCTTCAACATCATATTCGTCATTAATTTCGCCGAAAATTTCCTCAATTACGTCTTCCATTGTGACGATGCCGGAAGTGCCGCCAAACTCATCGACGACAACCGCCATCCCCTGATGTTTTTGAATAAAATACCTCAAAAGACGGTCGGCGGTGTAGGTTTCGGGGAAGAAAGCAAGCGGGCGGACCAGCTTTTCTATCGTCATTTCATGCTTCATCATGGTTTCGCGAATCACGTCGTTCAGATGAATGTAACCGACAATATTGTCGATGTTATCTTCATAAACGATGAGCTTCGAGTGTTTAGTTTCCTCAAAACGGTCCCTGGCAAAAGCGAGGGAATCGGTCGATTTCACGGCTTCGATTTCGTTTCGCGGCCCCATGCACTCGCGCAGCTTCACCGAGCGAAATTCCATGGCATTCTGGAAAAGCTGAATTTCCTGCTGAATGTCTTCGTTTTCCTCTTCGGGATCGGCATATTCGGCAATGTAGTCATTCAAATCAACAGTCGAGAACCTATAGGCCGACTCGTTGATTTTCTGACGGAACACATAAAGGATAAGGAACTCCGAAATGCCCGTATAAACCAAAATCAGAGGATAGAGTATGAAATAGCAAAGATAAGTCGGGAAGGCGAAAAACGACAAAACGGCATTCGGATTGATGCGGAACAACACCTTCGGCAGAAATTCGCCCACCAACAGGACCAAGAGCGTGGAAATGAGCGTTTGAACCAAAAGCATAAGGAAATCATTGGAAATGTTGATGTTACCCCCAATGATATTCGCCATGCTCATACCGTAGATAACCAAGGCGATATTGTTGCCTAACAAAAGAGAAGTGATGAAACGCGACTTGTTCTTGAAAAACAGGCTTATAATCCTTGCTGAAAAGTTGTTTTTCTTCAATTCGACCTCAAGCTGCAAGCGGTTGATGCTATTGAAAGCAATCTCCAGACCCGAGCACATGGCAGAGAAGAACAAGGTTATCGCAACAATCAGCCAGTCGTTCATAGATTATCCTCCACTTCCATAGTTGCGCGGCCATAATAAATCGTGTATTCAGAAAGGTCTTCCTTGGCCACCAGACTGTCACCTTCAATATCCCTGCCTGGCGTAACAATCCTGACATGCGACCGAGTGTAGATCATCTTCACATCCTGATACCAGAAAAGTTTATCGGAATACATTCTTTCATCATTTTCGTAATTGATGATGACCACATTTCCGGTTGCCTGAATCAAATCGCCGACATATTTGCCATAGTCGGCACTGATTTCCGAATTTGGATTCATATTATTATCAAAGAAAAAGGCATGAAATCCCAATGGAAACTCCATTTCGCCATTTTCATCATTGCTTTCCCTACGCACCAAGCGCGGAGCCGTGAGTTTCAGCTGAACATTTCCCGAATCGCTGCGGAAAAAAGTGACGCTGTCGGCAGTGATGCCCGAAAGCGTGTCGTCAGAAGCCATATCCATGACCACCGCATCGGGATTGCCACACGAAAACAACATCACAGCCACTATAGCTGTGATGTTGCACCAAAATAATATCTTATGAAATCTGTTCAATTACTTTTTAGTTCTAATGGTTGTGGTTTCACCAATCCAGCCACCGATTGAATACGACTGGCCGTCCTGATAGTCATTGAAGAACACAGTTTCGGTTGACGGGAAATACTGTCTGTAAGCTGCAATCAGATCAGCGGCTTTCTTTGCGATAGACGGGTCGAGTTGTCTTGCTCTTTCGCACTTGTCGACGGCTGCCCAGAACACTTCCTTGCCGCCAAAGATGCTGCTTTCATACTGCTTTGAGCTTTCAGCATAAAGCATAGCGATGATAAGGTATGGTTCGCCGGCGGTCGGGTCAACCTGTGCGGCGCGGCGGGCAGCATCACGACCCTTTGAATAGTTGCCGACATTCTGGTAGCACATGGCGAGGTTACGCAGTGCGCGGTAAACGCGGTCGTTGTTTTCAGCCTTGGTAGCTTGCTCGAAATAGGTAGCAGCTTCGCTGTATTTCTTATCCTTGAAGAGCTGGACACCAATGTTATAGGCAGCTTCAGGGCTTGGTTCAAGAGCGTAGAGGTTCTTGGAAGCATCGAGGAACACCTTTGAATCGGTGCAATCCTTCTTATCAAGAACGGTGGTGATTCTCTTCAGGAGATTGACATCATTCGGATTTTCGTTCATCTTGACAGAGAACACTTTGATTAGGTCTTCGCATGAAGCAAATGGCTGGAAGAGGTTGTCAATGTTGTTCTTTACACCTTTATAATTATTAATGTTCTTCTCGTTCTTTTCAAGTTGCTTGTCGAAACCTGCCACGGCATCAGCATCGGCGGCTTCTTCAGCTTCCTGCTTGGCAGTGAGCAGTTCGGTTTCGGTTTCGGCCAGCGTCTTCACGTTAGCATCGAGCACATCGGAAAGTTCCTGATAAACATCGATAACCGTCATCTTGTCGGCCTTGCCGTTGTTGACCATGTCGGCGGCGGCGCGGAAATATGAATCGAGGAAACCAACCTGAATCTGGGCGATGTCGAGTTCAACGGCTTCTTTCAGCACATTGTAAGCCTCTTCATAGCGGGCAGGATTGTAGGTGTAAATCAGATAACCTTTCTTGGCCTTGATGTTGGCGATTTGCGAAGCGCCAGTCTTAGGATCGTTCGGGAAGCAAATGGCTCTCGTGTCGGCCAGCATGTTCAGTGTGTCGATGTAAGCATCCTTCTGGCTTGGGTTTGTACGGATGAAATAATCCATGATTTTTTCACCGTTGGTGTATACGTACTGACTCAAACGCGGGCTATTCAGGAACACATATCTCCATGCGGAGACCATTTCCATACTGATGGCATCTTTCGCATACTTTGCAGCTTCCCACTGCTTGAAGTATTCACGATAAGTCGATTGGTTAGTGACGCTGGCAACACTGTCAACACCATATTTCGGGGCATTGACATTCTGTGCGGAAGCACTTACTGCCATTCCAAACATAACGGCCAGTAACATTACTCTTCTAGTTTTCATCTCTCTAATTTTTATTGTTAAACTTATATTAATTTCCTTTTTTTGTTCCTATTCAAATATCATTCCAAAATTGAATCAACCGACATGGATTGATTATTTCATTGGTATTTACGCTTCAAGAACCAACGCTCGAAAACCGAGACACCTACAGTAGCCTTGATGTAACGTTCCTGAATCAGATTGGATGACTTGGTGCCGCACTGCCCCACTTCAACCGCCACGTTGACTTTCGACAACGACCTTGGCAAAGGCAACGAAACGCCGACGGTGAGTCCAATTTTATTGATGGATTTTCCCCTGATATTCAGGAAAGTCTGTTCATAAAAAGCACCAAAGCGATACGACATTTTGGTGAAATAGTTCGACACCGAAGAAGAAGTCGGGATAAGTTCACCACCGAGGGCGACGCTCCATGAGTTTTGCAACGAATCGTTGACACCTTCGCGGGCAAATTTGCTCCATTGCGACCAATTGAAATCGGCACCAAGAGTCCAGTGGTTGTCTTTCTGCAAAGTGACGCCAAAGCCAAATTCGTGAGGCATGGTGATGCGCGACTTATCCTTCGCCGAATAAAAAATGGTGTCGATAGGGTATTCTACATCTGAATCCGAGCTTTGCTTGATTGAACGTATATAGATGGTTTGCTTACCTTTTAGCTTCATTTTCTGATTATAAGTGAGGCCCAAGCCCAAATTCAAGCCATTGGAAAGTTTCGTATTGTAAAGCACACCGTAATCGAACATGAACGACTTGACCAACATATCTATGCCACGGCGGGTTTCAATCATAAAAACCGAATCGGGGAAACTCAGCGTAGTCAGGGTTTCGTAATCACCGAACACATAAGTGGCATTTACACCTACTGAAAAATTCCTGCCCAAGCGAAAAGCATTACCGATGAAAGCCTGATTCAAGCCTCCGCTACCCTTAAAAGTAGTGGCATAATTGCCCACATCATCCTTATGGTTGTTCACCACCAAATTATAGCCGACATTGCTAAATGGCTGAACGCCAAGCGAAATACGCCACCATTTGGTAGCACCGAAAGCCATGGCGACATAATCGAAATTGGCGTTGCTTGAAGTCTCCGACAGATTGGAAGTGCTGAAATCAGAGGTTTTGAAATACATGCCGGCATCAAACAGGAAAGCCAACGTGTCAATCATAGCATACGAAGCTGGATTTTCGGTGTTGACAAGACTCTTTCCAAACATGGCATTTGAAACGCCGCCCATACCTTTCAGTCTGGAATTCATTGTCTTATCTCTCAATTGTCCGATACCGAACATGGAATATGGCGAATCGACATTGGCCTGAGCAACTACTCCCTGAGCAAACAGGACAAGCAGAACCACGGCGCAAATTTTCTTCAACGTAATATCTCTCATAGCGATAATTCTATAGGTCAATTATTGGGTAATTATTAAACACACCCAATTTTGAGCGTGCAAATATCCGATTTTTTAACTCGTTGAGCAAATTTTTATTGCTTTCTTTGCAAAATAAAGTCAAAATGATGGGAAAATGATGGGGAAAAAAGAAGCAGGATTTTGGGAAAAACAGATTTCAACGGACAGCTGATTTGACGGATTGTTTTTTTCTCCCGCCGATGCCGCTGACTTCCGCAGAGGATTTTTGAACCGCTGATTGCGCAGATGACGCTGATTTTACGCAGATTGAATTTCAAATGCGCCCTTCGACAAGCCCCTTCGACAGGCTCAGGGAGCAAAGCGCATAAATTGAAACAAATTGGCTGGTGCAAGAAAAAAATTTACTCCAAAATTCACTCTTCGATTTCCCCCGCATTTACTTGAACAGACGGCTTGCCGCCGGCATCGTCCAGCGCGGCTACAAAGATTGATGAAAGATTTATGTAAAATTCGCTTCTCATATAAATATTTCGCAGGAATTGATGATTCACATACGACAATTTACGTTTTTCTTTTCAACGCATAGCAATATTTGCCTATCTTTGCGTTATCAATTAGATATTATTATCAGCACTATTTGCATAAACAATTCGTTATGAACACTATAGAAATCATCTACAAAGCCTTAGAAAAAGCCTACAGAGTGACAACCGACAGCCGTAAAGTCCAAAAAGATGCCGTGTTCTTTGCCCTGAAAGGCGAGAATTTCGACGGCAATGACTTTGCCCTAAAAGTAGCCGAAGAAGGCATAGCTTCGCTTGTGGTATGCGACCGAAACGACATTCCCAAACACACACGCATCGTCAAAGTCGAAGATTCCTTGAAAGCCCTGCAAGACATTGCCCGCCATCACCGCCACCAAATGAAGGCCAAGGTGCTTTCCATCACGGGAACCAACGGGAAGACCACGACGAAAGAACTTGTCTCAGCTGTGTTGGCTCAAAAATACAACATCATTCACACCGAAGGCAATTACAACAACCATATCGGCGTGCCGCTTACCTTGCTGACCATCAAGCCAGAAACGGAAATTGCCGTTGTGGAGATGGGAGCCAACCACCCTGGCGAAATCGACACGCTGGCTCACATTGCCTGCCCCGATTTCGGTCTCATCACCAACATTGGAAAAGCTCATTTGGAAGGCTTCGGGAGTTTTCAAGGTGTCATCAACACAAAGACTGAACTATACAGATACATCAAAGAAAACGGTGATTTCGTTTTCGTCAACCGTGGCAACGAATTGCTTTGGAATCTTTCTTCAGAACAGAAACGCGTCAGCTACGGGTTCCATAACGATGCCGACTACCAAGTCGCGCCCGGCGAATGCAAGCCTTATCTCAGCCTAAAATGGAAAAACCGTTTGATTCAGACACGGCTTGTCGGTGCCTACAATTTTGAAAATGCCGCTGCTGCCATTGGCATCGGCCAATACTTCGGCATTGATGACGACAAAATTCAAATAGCTCTTGAGGCCTATCAGCCCACCAACAGCCGCTCGCAAGTCATCGAAAGCGGCAAGAACCACATTATCATGGATGCTTACAATGCCAATCCGACTTCGATGCAAGCCTCGGTACGCAATTTCAGAAACATCTGTGGCGAGAACCACCTTTTGATTTTGGGCGACATGCGCGAACTGGGCAAGGAATCGGAAAACGAGCACAAAGCCATTCTCAAGCTGCTTGAGGAACTGGAATACAAGGCAGCCTATCTCGTAGGACCGAATTTCTGTGCTTACAGCGACTGCAAAAAATGGTTCACCTTCCCGACCATCGATGATTTGTGTCAATATGTTGAAAGCCATCCAATTGAGGGCAAAGACATTTTGGTAAAAGGTTCGCGCGGCATACGCTTGGAAAAAATATTGCCCTTATTATGAGTGAACATCTTGCCATAGGATTGATGTCGGGCAGTTCGCTCGACGGCGTGGATTTAGCCTTGGTGAATTTTAATTCCGAAAATGGAAAATACGGGTTCAACATTCTAAGAACCAATACCCTACCCTATTCTGATGAATGGGAGCAAAAGCTCTCCGAGGCCTTTCACCAAAAGCCTGAAGACCTGACAAATTTGGACAAGGAATACGGCGAATATTTAGGGGAACAAGTCCTGCAATTCATGCAAGAGGACAATGTCACCCCTGATTTCATCGCATCGCACGGCCACACCATTTTCCATAAGCCGGAACAGCATTACACATTACAAATCGGTAACGGACAGGCACTTGCCAAGGCATGTGGCGTTAACGTCATCAACGATTTCCGCAGCGAAGACGTGAGCAAAGGCGGTCAAGGTGCGCCATTGGTTCCCATTGGCGACAAACTGCTTTTCAGCGATTACGAAGCCTGCCTCAACATCGGTGGCATCGCCAATGTATCCTACGACGAAAACGGACAGCGCATCGCCTACGACATTTGCATTGCCAACCAAGCCTTGAATCACCTTGCAAACCAAAAAGGTTTGAAGTACGACATGGATGGTCTTTTGGCCCGAAGCGGAAAAATTGACGGAGCGCTATTGGACAAACTGAATTCTCATCCTTTCTTCACGCAAAAAGCACCCAAATCGTTGGGCAGGGAATTTTTCGAGACCGAGCAGAAAAATCTGCTAAAGAATTTGAGAACCAACGATTTATTGACAACTTTCACCGAACACATTGCCATGCAGATTGGTCAATCATTAAGCCATCTTCCCAAAGGCAAACTGCTCATCACGGGTGGCGGTGCCTTGAACAAATATCTCGTGGAACGCATTCAGCATCACACCAAACACCATATCGTCATTCCCGACAGGCAAATCATCGAATACAAGGAAGCCTTGATTTTCGCCTTTTTAGGTTTGCTGAAATTAGAGGGCAAGACCAATGTGCTTTCGTCGGTGACCGGCGCGGAAAGCGACAGTTGCAGCGGAAGGATTTGGAAAATCTCGCAATAAAATGGCACGATTTTAGTTAATACAAGCAAAACACAACAACTAAACGATTAAACAAATCAACAAATAATATCAACATGTTTTCCCTACTTCAAATTCAGGCAGCAAGCAACGACTTGGCTGCAACAGCGGCAACAATGCCCGTAGAAACCATGGAACAGCCAACGGAATACACCTTATCTATATTGGAACTTGCCACCAAAGGCGGTTGGATTATGGTCGTTCTCGGCATCCTTTCGGTTTTGGCGGTTTACATTTTCATTGAACGTTTCCTAACCGTCTCGCGTGCAACGAAATACGATACGGGCTTCATGGAACGCATCCGCGAATACATGAAAGACGGCAAGATTGATTCGGCAAAAGCCTTGTGCCGCGGCAACTCCACCCCTATTTCCAGAATGATTGAAAAAGGCCTGTCGCGTTTGGGCCGTCCGCTAAACGACATCAACTCGGCCATCGAAAACGTTGGCAACCTCGAAGTCAGCCAGTTGGAGAAAGGCGTTTCCATCCTCGCCATGATTGCCAGTGCCGCCCCAATGCTCGGTTTCTTAGGCACCGTGACAGGCATGATCCGCGCTTTTTACAACATGTCAATGGCCGGTAACAACATCGACATCGAATTGCTCTCATCCGGCATCTACGAAGCCATGGTCACCACGGTCGGCGGCCTGATTGTCGGCATCATCGCCTATATTTTCCACGCCATCATCACCAACCGCATCCAGAAAGTGGTCTACCTGCTTGAAGCCAAAGCAACGGAATTCATGGATGTGCTGAACGAACCGGCGTGATGGAGGATGAGTGACGGGGGAATGGTTATCGGTTATCGGTTTTCAGTTTTCAGTTATCAGTTTTCAGTTTTCAGTCCATCAGTCAAATTGTCAAATAGTCCACAAGTCAATAAAATATGATAAAATCAAGGAACAAGATAGAACCATCATTCAATTCCTCGTCGATGTCCGACCTGGTGTTCTTGCTACTCATTTTCTTCATGCTGACCTCGACTTTGGTTGCGCCAAATGCCATTAAGCTTTTGCTGCCATCGAGTAGCAGCAAGACGATGGCCAAACAGACCGTAACCGTCTACATCAATGAAGAATACAGCTATTTCGTTGAGGAAACGCCTGCCGACGAAACCACTTTATCCGAACTCATCAATGCAAGGTTGGGGGCCGACACGGAAGGCACCGTCGTGCTACGCTCGGACAAGACCGTTCCCGTGCAATACGTCGTCAACGTGATTGATGCCGTGAATGAAATCAACAACGCCACCGGCACAAACCACAAGGTGATTTTGGCCACTTCGCAGAAGAAATAACAAGTGGAAAGTTTCAAAGTGTGAAAGTGGAAAGTGTTGAAGTTAGGAGTTAGGAGAAAAAAAGAAGAATTTAGGACACGCATCCGCCCTGAAAGGGCAGCTTAATAAAACGAAGGGCAAAGCGAGCTTGCAAGCGACACCCTTCGCAAGACGAAAAAGAAATAAAAACGACGCCCTGAAAGGGCAGCCTTAAACAGCAAATGACAAGCCTAACATGAAAGCAAACAAAGATAAAGGCATAGCGGTTATCGGTACGGTAGCGGTCCACGCGCTGGCGCTGCTGCTGTTGTTCCTGATGGCATTCCGCACGCCGCTTCCGCTTCCCGGCGAAGAAGGCGTGGAAGTCGATTTGGGCATGTATAACCAAGGTATGGGCGACATTCAGCCACAGCAATCGGCTATCCCTGAGGAAGTCAAGGCACAAACGCAACCTCAAAAGACCAAGGAAGAGATTGTGACGCAAGACACCGAAGAAGCCCCTGCCATAGAAAAGAAAAAAGACAACAAGAAGGAAACAGAGGAAACCAAAACTGCAGAGAAACCACAGCCGAAAGTCAACCAGAGAGCGTTATTCAAAGGCTCCGACAAGGCTCAGGACGGCGGTTCGGAAGGCATAACCGGACAACCCGGCGACCAAGGCAAACCCAACGGACTGGCCGGTATCAAGCAGTATGACGGCAATGGTGGCAACGGCAACGGAACAGGCTACAGTTTAGGTGGCCGTGGTGCCAAGAAACTGGAACGTCCCAACGAAGATTTCAATGAGGAAGGTCACATTGTAGTCGACATTTGGGTCAACCGCGAAGGCAAAGTGGTACGTGCCGAAATCGCCGCCAAAGGCACCGACATCGTCAACAGCCAAATGCGCAGCAAAGCCAAAAACGCCGCCCTGCAATCGAAATTCGCTGCCGACCCCAACGCTCCTGACGAGCAGAAAGGAACCATCACCTATACTTTCGTCATAAATCAGTAGCATATTTTGGTTGTCAGTTTTCGGTTATCAGTTTTCAATTATCGGTTATCGGTTATCGGTTATCAGTTATCAGTTATCGGTTATCAGTTATCAGTAAAACGAGAAAAATTTCAGAAAATACAAATTCAACATATCACATGAACTACACAGAAACACTTGACTGGATGTTCAACAAACTTCCAATGTATCAACGAATTGGAGGTGCTGCTTACAAAGCCGATTTAAACAACACCATACAGTTACTCGACCTATTAGACAACCCGCACCGGAAATTCAAGTCGGTCCACGTTGCCGGCACCAATGGAAAAGGCTCGACCTCGCACATGCTGGCTTCCGTATTTCAGGAAGCAGGCTACAAGACTGGGCTTTACACTTCACCACATTTGCGCGATTTCCGCGAACGCATCCGCATCAACGGCGAGATGATTCCAGAAGACAAAGTCGTCAGTTTCATCGAGGCACACAAGGATGAATTTAAGAAAATGGAACTCTCGTTCTTCGAAATGGCCGTCGGCATGGCCTTCGATTATTTCGCCAAGGAACAAGTCGACATCGCCATCGTGGAAGTGGGTATGGGCGGCAGGCTCGACTCCACCAACCTCATCACGCCCGAAGTCAGCGTCATCACCAACATCGGCCTCGACCACGTGAAGTTTTTGGGCGATACTATGGAAAAGATTGCAGGTGAAAAGGCAGGCATCATCAAGCCTAACATTCCCGTGGTGATTGGCGAGACCCAGCCCGAGACGCATCAGGTGTTCAAAGACAAAGCCCGCGAGTGCAGCAGCCCTATCTATTTCGCTGACCAGATTTTCGACTGCGACAAGATTCACATCGAATCGAACAAGGTCCAGAAATTCGACCTTTGGAAAAACAGCGAGCTTTATCTTGAAGCCATCGAAATACCGCTTAAGGGCAACTACCAGCAGAAAAACCTCACCACCGTCATCTGCGCCTTGGATTTGCTGCGCAAGAAATTCAGCATTTCCGACGGCGACATCCGCGAAGGCATTGCCAAGGTGATTCACAACACCCACCTCATGGGCCGCTGGCAGATTCTCGGCAACGACCCGCTCACCATCGCCGACACAGGTCACAACGTAGCGGGCATCACCGAAGTCGTGCGCCAATTGGCTGAAATGCATTACGAAAAGCTGCATTTCGTCATCGGCATGGTCAACGACAAGGACATTGATCACGTTTTGCAACTTCTGCCTCGCAACTGCGAATATTATTTCTGCAAGGCCGACATACCAAGAGGTCTGGACGCCAACATTTTGGCCGAAAAAGCCTTCTCCTACGGCTTGCGCGGACAGGTCTACGAATCGGTGAGCCACGCCTACCGTTCGGCAGTCAATGCCGCCCATTTCGACGATGTGGTTTTCGTCGGCGGCAGCAATTTCACCGTTGCAGAAGTGGTATGAAAGAGGCTGATGTTTATATCTTTTAATCCCTGTCAGGGGTTTCCTTTCTCCTACGACATCCAGTCGACCCCTGACAAGGATAAGACGCGGGAAAAACCTACAATTAGGATAAATAATGCTTAAAAAACAAGTTGTAACACATTTCAACGTTAGCAATTGTTTTCTTGTCAAACGCAAATTGCCACAAATTTAAAATTAAAAAATTAATGTGAATTAAATGATATACATATAATTACATACTTTACTAATTTATGATTCATTTACGATAATTTGTGTTTGCCGAAGCAAAAAAGCAGTTATTATCGTTATAGGTTATTTTTTAATTCTCACTAAGTAGGTGAGCAAAAAATTTAGTTTACAACTCAGCAACATGATTTGCTGCCCATTGACACCTTTTTTAAGGGAGTGACGGTGTCGAAATGAGAAAACTCATTTTGCAGCATAATTTTGATTTGAAAAATTGCGTTTTCATTTAAAACCCGTATTTTTGTGCCAACAAATTCAAAATCATCATGGAAAATTTATTAGACAAATTTCTGAGATATGTCTCCGTTGAGACGACCTCCGACGAAAACTCCGAAACACAGCCCAGTACCATGCGCCAGTTCGACTTGCTCCGCATGTTGCGCGACGAATTGCAAGCCTTGGGCATCAAGGCTGACCTTGACGAATATGGCTATGTGATGGCTACCATTCCATCGAACTCCGAAAAGGAAATTCCGGCCATCAGTTTCATCGCCCATGTCGACACGTCACCTGACGCTTCGGGAGCCAACATTAAACCGCAGATTGTGAAGAATTACGATGGTGGCGACATCGTCCTGAATGCCGAAAAGAACATCGTTCTCCGCGTTGCCGAATTTCCTGAAATGCAGCAATATAAAGGCCAGACGATGATTACCACCGACGGCACGACTTTGCTCGGTGCCGACGACAAGGCCGGCGTGGCCGAAATCATGTTTGCCGCACAATACATGATGGAGCATCCGGAATTCAAGCATGGCGAAATCAAGATTGGTTTCACACCTGACGAGGAAATCGGACGCGGTGTGGCCAAGTTCGATGTCCAGAAATTCGGCGCCAAATATGCCTATACGATGGATGGTGGCGAAATCGGCGAACTGGAATACGAGAACTTCAATGCCGCAGCCGCCAAGATTCATGTCCAAGGCAGCAACATCCACCCAGGCTATGGCAAGGACAAGATGGTCAACTCGATGCTGATTGCCATGGAACTCAACGCCATGTTGCCCGTCGAGCAACGTCCGCGTTACACGCAAGGCTATGAAGGTTTCTTCCATTTGACCGAAATCAACGGAACGGTTGAAGAAACCACGATGTCGTACATCATCCGCGACCACGACAGGACAAAATTCGAGGAAAAGAAAGCCCTCATCACTTCAATCGCTGAATTTCTGAATAAGAAATACGGCGATGTCGTGAAACTCGAACTGAAGCATCAGTATTACAATATGCGTCAGGAAGTTGAGCCTCACTTCTTCATCGTTGAGCGTGCCATCAAGGCCATCGAAATGGCTGGCATTAAGCCGAAAGTCCAGCCGATTCGTGGCGGCACCGATGGCGCCAACCTTTCGTTCATGGGTTTGCCTTGCCCAAACATTTTTGCCGGCGGTCACAATTTCCACGGTAAGTTGGAATATGTGCCGTTGGAAAGCATGGAAAAGGCTTCGGAAGTGATTCTGAACATCATCAGGCTGTTTGCTGAATAAGCTGTTTTTCAGAATATTGATAATGAGAGGTTTGCATTGCAGACCTCTCATTATTTATTTGAGTCCGTTTTCCGCTTTCATCTCGTCCAAACCTTTTGGGCAATACAGAAGATTTTCGCATTTGAAAACGAAAAAGTTCTTTGCGGTTTTTCCGCAGCGTTCAATGGGAATAACGCCAAGCAGTTCCGTTTTTTCAAAATTTCCCCATTGGTAGATTTCTGCTGGGTCTTTATAATAGCGTGAATCAGAAAGGAACCAGAAACTTTCGCCAACTTCAAAGCCGCCGCGTATGTCGTTTATCCATAGGTATTTATGAATGCCTTCGGGTGTACCCATGCCGAATACTTCCATGCCTAATGGACGTACTACATAATAGTCTAAATTGGCAGCCGGAAACCATTCGCTTGCCACAATCTGGTCGTCTTCAGCCATGATGCCTTCGGCGATTTTCTCTTGTCGGAAAGCCGCGAATTTTTCGCCTAATTGCCGCCAGCCGTACATATCGATGGTAAAATCGTCCCTTCCAATCTTGAGTTCTTCCGTGTGCTTGTCCAAAGGAATGAAACCGGTTTTTATTTCCAAGGAACCGATGATGGCAACGCAAGCCACAACGATAACGGCTGCTTTTATGGATTTCGGAAAGCCGTTTTTTTCTATGTTTTCATCTCGCAAGTAACACGAAATGAGTAAAATGAGCAAAACGTAGGCGGGTGCGCTCCAATGCGGCAAAGTGGCTCTTGTCAGGGCGAAAAACCAAAACAGGAATATCATTGGCAGTGTGGTGAGCAGAAGCAAGCGTTTTGTGGATTTGTCAATGTTTATCTTTTTCTTAATCAGTGCAATGATTGCAATGATGGTCAGGACGAAATTCACGGGATTGTTGTAGAAAAATTCGCCGGCAAGTTCAGTACCTATATAATTAAAGGTGGGTTTTGCAAAAAGGCTGACCCTGTCGCTGTGAAAACTGAAACTGATGAAATCGTTTTGGTAATTCCAGTATAATATTGGGAAACAGCATATTGCGGTAATGAAAATCGAAAGATACAAAATGGGATTTTTCAGTTGTTTTCTGTCAAAAAGCAGAATGTAAAGTCCGGCACCGACCCAAAGGAATGCGCCTGTGTATTTCGATAAAATGCAAAGTCCGCAAAATAGTCCTGCTATCATAAGATACAGGTTTTTAGGCTTTTCGGCAGTAAAATATTTGGTAAACATCCAGAAACCCAAGAGCCAGAAAAGGCTCATCGGCGTGTCAGGCATGATGAAAACGCCCGTGATGACAAAAGCATAAATGGAGGCAGTGTACAAGAAAGCGGCATATAGTCCGGCTTGTGCATCTTTTATTTCTTTCGCAATGCGGAAAATGATATAGGTGTTGGCCGTCATGAAAATCACAGAGGAAAGGCGGATGAAAAACTCGCTGTCGAACAGCAGGTTAAGGCTGAACAATTGTATCATCCAGCCCACCATGCCCGGATGGTCGAAATGGCTCCAGTCAGGAAATTTGGCGTAGGTCCAATAATAGACTTCGTCGTTGCCGAATTCAAGCCAAGCTGCCAGAAAGCCTCGTAGCAAGGCACTGATAATGAGCAGCCAAAAAAGTGTCTTGTTGATGCGTTGTTCGTCGTATTGTTTCATGGTGAGATTTTTGCCTATCTGTTTGTTGAATCAGTGTTTTGTCGGGTTGCTGTCGTTTTCTTAGCTTTCATTTTTCCGATGGCGTATCTGATGATAATAATCAGAACGACAGCGTAAACCAGATAATAAAGTGTGGTCAGTACCACGTTGACCGAATCGAGACGCGTGTCGATGATGATTGAGGAAAAATGCCGCGTGACGGGATTCAGATAGATGTGCTGATAGTCGTTGAGGTCGATGCGTGTCCTGACATAGGTGTCTTCGGGTTGGATGACATAAAAAGCCGTCTTGACATTTTCCTGCGTTTTGAGCGTCTTCCCGTCCTGACCGATGAAAGCCACAGCCTTGACCAAATCAGCCGATGTTTCAACAAATAATGTGTCGCCCGACAGTTTCGCCATTTTCAGATAAGCCGCCGACCGCAAATCTTTCGACATGATTTCGAAAGGCAAATGATAATAATATTCGTTGTCGCATTTCAGGACGTAGGATTGGCCTTTTTCAAGTGCATCACAAACGGTTTCCTCTTTCATGTCGGGCACGTTGATGACCGTAATGTTTCGCGCAACTTCATGCGGATTCAGCACGTTGTGCGTGTCGTCGCTGCCGATGCCGTAAACGCGGTGACCGTTTGACAAGGCAACGTCCCAATGTTCGATGGCAATTCCGTAAGGATTCAGGATTTCGAGCAACCGGTAATTGCTCAGATAAGCCATTTCCTTCGGCTTGTAAGCATCGGTGAACGAAGCATGGGCGGGGATGACGAACCGCGAATGTTCGCCTAACTTGTTGATTACATGCTGTTTTATATTAAGGTTCTGCACAAAAGGATAATCGATTTTCCAGACTTTTTCTGCCCCTATGCAAAGTTGATGGGTTTTGCGAAACAATCCGTAACCATGTTCGTAGGCTGGTATAAAATCCTCTTTTTCAGCATTATGCCGGTTGATGCTCATGTAATCGGAGATGCCATAATGGTCGTAGCCCATAAACTGATAGATGCTGTCAATGACAGGCTCTTTGCTTTGCCGTCCGTCAGTCAAGCCGAAAAATCTCCGCGAATGGCAGTGAAAATTGTATTTCTTCCATTGGTCTGGATTGATGTCTTGATAAGGATTGTAAAGATATTCGCCGGAAAAAGGGCGAGGTTCGTTGAAAGTATAAATCGGAGTGGAGAGGTAAATGCCCAAAAACAGCATCATTAAAGCGATGCCAATGTAGGCCATCATTCGGCCCAAACGAGACCAAAAGCTTTTTTTACGATTCTTTTTTTGCATAAAATCCATTATTCTTCTGCAAAAGTAGTAGAATTTCTGTAAACTCAAAACTGAAAGTGGAATTTTAAGCCACAAGCTTTGCTATAAAAACAACTAATACATGCGCACTATCGGATTTTACAGCATTTGTTTACATGCGCACTATCGGAAAAATATATATCTTTGCACCTGCGTACTATCGGAAATATAATTGTAAAATAATGATATTCAAAAGAAAAGCATATCAAAAGTTCTTGGAATGGAAAAGAACTGGCGGACAGAAGGCTTTGCTCATCGAAGGAGCGAGGCGAATTGGCAAGTCAACCATCGTTGAAGAATTCGCTAAAAACGAGTACAAAACATACATTCTCATCGATTTCGCAGAAGCTCGCGATGCCGTAAAAGAGGCCTTTGAGCATAATCTCAACGATCTTGACACTTTTTTTATGCTCATTTCCAGTGAGTTCAAGGTGAAGTTGTACGAAAGGGAGTCGCTTATCATTTTTGATGAAGTTCAGAAGTATCCGCGTGCGCGTGAAGCGGTGAAGTATTTGGTTAAGGATGGCCGCTACGATTATATCGAAACTGGTTCGTTGATTTCCATCCATGAGAATGTCGCCGGCATTGTGATTCCTTCGGAAGAGCGTTGCGTAAGGATGTATCCGCTTGATTTTGAGGAATTCTGTTGGGCTTTCGGTGAAGAACAACTCGTTGATTACATTAAATTGTGCTTCGAGAAGAAGCGCCCTTTGACCGCCGATTTGCACCGAAAGGCCATGTTGCTTTTCCGCCAATACATGATTGTTGGAGGAATGCCCAAGCCATTGTCAGCCTATTTGGACAACGGCAGGGATTTCACTGCGTGCGATGAAGAAAAGCGTGACATTTTGCGGCTTTATCGGGAGGACATTATGAAAATCGGGAACCAATACCGCTCGAAGGTGCTGGCCATCTATGATCAGATTCCCGGATTGCTTTCAAAACATGAAAAAAGGGTGGTTTTCAATAAGATAGTGAAAGGTTCCGACATAATGCAATACGAAGATACTTTCTTCTGGATTGCCGATTCGATGATGGCTAACGTGTGTTTCAATTGTTCCGATCCTAATGTTGGGCTTTCCATCAACGAGGATCGCACCTATGTAAAATGCTATATGGGCGATACGGGACTTTTGGTCAGCCATGCTTTCAGCGAAAACGATGTTTCCGATGGCGAACTGTACCGTGAAATCCTGCATGGAAAGTTGTCGCTCAACGAAGGGATGTTGTACGGAAATGTCATTGCGCAAATGTTGGTCGCGGCTGGACACAAGTTGTATTTCTACACTCGCTACAACGAAACAAAGCACCGCAACGACATTGAAATTGACTTTCTCCTTCCGAACAACAGCAGACTGAAATACAGGTTTTTTCTTATCGAGGTAAAGTCAACGGAGAATTATTCGACCACTTCATTAGAGCGATTCACGGAGAAATTCCATGAGCGTGTGGAAGATAGTTTTGTCATTCATCCAAAGAACTTTTTGCAGCGTGAAAACGTTATATGTCTGCCGCCTTATATGACGTTTTGCTTGTAGAGGTATACCAGTGTGCACTTGATTTGTGTTGCTGAAAAAAAGTCACCTAATGGCGTCTGCACTGCTTTATTTCGTATCTTTGCCGCCTAATTTAAAATCTTTCTTAATTAAGACATTATGGAGTCAAATCCAAAAGATAATATCATTACCGAGGTCACGAACAAGGACTATGAATTTGGTTTTGTGACTGATATTGAGACCGATTTCGTCCCGAAAGGTCTGAACGAGGACATCGTCCGGCTGATTTCGGCGAAAAAGGAAGAACCGGAATGGCTGTTGGAATTCCGCCTGAAAGCATTCCGCCATTGGCAAACCCTGAAGCAGCCCAATTGGGGTCATTTGGATTTGCCCGAAATTGATTATCAGGACATTATATATTATGCCGCTCCACGCAAACGCAAGGAAAAGCAGAGTCTCGATGAAGTTGACCCTGAATTGCTGGCCACTTTCGATAAGTTGGGCATTTCGCTGGACGAGCAGAAAAAGCTTTCGGGCGTGGCTGTCGATGCCGTTATGGACAGCACTTCGGTGAAGACCACATTCCAGGAAACCTTGTCGAAGCATGGTGTCATTTTCATGTCGTTCAGCGAGGCCGTCAAGCAGCATCCTGATTTGGTGAAGAAATATCTTGGCAAGGTCGTACCTTACACCGACAATTTCTTTGCCGCCTTGAACTCTGCCGTTTTCAGCGATGGTTCGTTCTGCTATATTCCTAAAGGTGTGCATTGCCCGTTGGAACTTTCCACTTATTTCCGCATCAATGCGGCCAATACGGGTCAGTTTGAGCGCACGCTGATTGTCGCTGACGAAGGCGCATACGTGAGTTATATGGAAGGTTGTACGGCTCCGCAACGCGATGAAAACCAGCTTCATGCTGCTATCGTAGAAATCATTGCCGAGACCGATGCCGAAGTGAAATATTCCACCGTGCAGAACTGGTATCCGGGCGATAAGAACGGCAAGGGTGGTGTCTACAATCTGGTCACGAAGCGCGGACTTTGCCGTGGCGACCGTTCTAAGATTTCGTGGACTCAGGTCGAGACGGGTTCTGCCATCACTTGGAAATATCCGGGTTGCGTGCTGATGGGCGACAATTCAATCGGTGAGTTCTATTCGGTTGCCGTGACCAACAATTATCAGCAGGCCGATACGGGCACCAAGATGATTCATTTGGGCAAAAACACGCGCAGCACGATTATTTCAAAAGGCATTTCGGCAGGCTACAGCCAGAACAGCTACCGCGGTTTGGTGAAAGTGGCGCCAAAGGCCGTCAACTCACGCAATTATTCCCAATGCGATTCCTTGCTTTTGGGCGATAAATGCGGTGCGCACACTTGGCCATACGTGCAGTGCGGCAACGATTCCAGCATTTTGGAACACGAGGCTACGACTTCGAAGATTTCGGAAGACCAGCTTTTCTATTGCCAGCAGCGTGGCATTCCGACGGAGAAGGCAATCAGCCTCATTGTCAATGGTTATGCAAAGGATGTGCTGAACAAATTGCCGATGGAATTTGCTGTCGAAGCACAGAAACTGCTGTCGATTACTTTGGAGGGTAGCGTCGGATAAAATCAAATCGCAAATCTTTGAATCTTTAAATTTTAAATGTTGAATTTTTAAATTTTTAATTCATTAAATCTTGAAATAAATCCACATATATGTTGCTGAATATCAAAAATCTGCATGTCTCAGTAGGGGGCAAGGAAATATTAAAAGGACTGAATTTAGGCGTCAACGAAGGCGAAGTCCATGCCATCATGGGCCCTAACGGAACGGGCAAGAGCACTTTGGCGGCTGCCATCACGGGCCGTGAAGGTTACGAAATCACTGAAGGCGAAATTTGGTACAAGGGTAAAAACATCGTCGGCATGGCTCCTGACGAGCGTGCCAATATGGGCATTTTCCTGAGTTTTCAGTATCCGGTTGAGATTCCGGGCGTGAGCATTCAGAATTTCATGCGCACTGCCGTCAACGCAAAGCGCGAATACAACGGTCAGCCGGCCTTGTCGACCATGGAATTCATGAAGATGATGAAGGAAAAGCAGGCCATGGTTGAAATCACCGAAAAGCTGCAAAACCGTTTTGTCAACGTAGGTTTTTCGGGTGGCGAAAAGAAGAAGAACGAAATCTTCCAGATGGCCATGTTAGAGCCAAGTCTCGCCATTCTTGACGAAACCGATTCAGGTCTCGATATTGATGCCTTGCGCATTGTGGCTAATGGTGTCAATCAGTTGCATCGTCCTGATAATGCGTTTGTCGTCATTACTCACTATCAGCGGTTGCTCGATTACATCGTGCCTGATTTCGTGCATGTCATGTATGATGGCCGGGTTGTCAAGTCGGGCGGCAAAAACCTCGCTCTCGAGCTGGAAGAGAAAGGCTACGAATGGTTAAAGGATCAGTAAGATGGAAAGCAGGACTGTAATAGAAAAAGGTCAGAAACTGCAGGTTGTCGAATACGATGACAAGGAGCATTTTGCAGGCAACAAGGATTACGAAATTGTCGTCGGCGAAAATGCTTCCTTCGAAATGTATCGCATACAGAACCTCGATGACGATGCTGCCCTGACCCAGAATTTCAATATCAAGCAATTGAGAGACAGCCGTGTGCATATCGTGGTCATTTCTTTCAATGGCGGCGATTTGCGCAACAACATCACCATCAACATTGATGGCGAGGGCTGCGAAACGAATGTCTACGGCCTTTATCTGACCGATAGGAAGCAGCATGTTGAGAATAATCTGAAAGTCAATCACAATGTGCCGCATTGCTCAAGTTTCACCAAGTTCAAGGGCATTGTCGATGATGAGGCTTCGGCTGTTTTCAATGGTCATGTTTATGTCGCGAAAGATGCGCAAAAGACCGATGCCCAGCAAAACAACAGCAATATCATCCTCACTTCGACGGCAAAAATCAATTCTCAGCCTTTCCTGGAGATTTATGCCGACGACGTGAAATGCTCGCACGGCACATCGACGGGCCAATTGGACCAAGAAGCCATGTTCTACATGCAGCAGCGTGGCATCAGCAAGAAAGATGCAAGAATGTTGCTGATGTATGCATTTGCCGCTGAAATCAGCAACCATATCGCCATTGAGGATTTGCGCATTCACATTGATGACATGATTAAGCGTCGTTTGCGTGGCGAATTGTCGAGTTGCGAAAATTGTATCTTGCGTTGCAGCCACCCGAAAGAATATAATTTCGACATTGATTATTCAAAAATATAGTCAGAAGGCTATTGGCCATTGGCTATTAGCTGCTGGCTTGATGATACATTCTATAAAGGAAAAGTTTGCCAGAAGCCAAAGGCCAAAAGCCAGAAGCGACATTCTATGTCAAATAATTAAGAAGATGCCAACTAACAAATCAATTATGTTTGATGTTCAATCCATCCGTCAGCAGTTTCCCGTCCTGAACCAGCAGGTCTACGGCAAGCCATTGGTGTATTTCGACAATGCAGCCACCACGCAGAAGCCGCTTTGCGTCATCGAACGCGAGCGCGACTATTACCTGAATGAAAACTGCAATATTCACCGTGGCGTGCATTATCTGAGCCAAAAGGCGACTGAGGCTTACGAAAACGCCCGCATCACTGTGGCTAGGTTCATCAATGCGCCCGAAGCGCACGAAATTGTTTTCACAAGGGGAACGACCGAATCGCTGAACCTTTTGGCGACTTCGTTTGAACATCTGTTCATCGAAGAAGGCGACAAGGTGATGGTTACCGCTATGGAACATCATTCCAACCTTGTGCCTTGGCAGCAGATGATCCAGCGGCATCATGGCGAACTGTTGGTTGTCCCGATGGACGAAAATGGTGTCCTGGATTTGAACGCTTATCAGGATTTGCTGAAAAAGCAGCCGAAAGTCGTTTCCATTGCGCACATTTCCAATACTTTGGGAACCATCAATCCGGTGAAGGAAATGATTGCCATGGCGCATCAATACGGTATCCCGGTTGTGATTGACGGTGCGCAGTCGATGGCGCATCTGCCCATTGATGTGCAGGACATGGATTGCGATTTCTATGTCTTTTCGGGTCATAAGATGTATGCGCCTATGGGCATTGGCGGCTTGTATGGCAAGGCCGAATGGCTTGAAAAGATGCCGCCTTATCAGTTCGGTGGCGAGATGGTCGATACGGTGAGTTTTGAAAAGACCACTTTCAACAAATTGCCTTTCAAATTCGAGGCTGGTACACCAAATGTCGGTGCGGCATTGGGACTTGAAACGGCAGTGAAATTCATTGAAGGCATGGATAGGAAAGCCGTTGCCGAACACGAGGATTTGCTTTTGAAGACGGCTGTTGAAAGGCTTGCGCAAATTGAAGGCATGCGTTTCATCGGTCAGGCACCACATCGCAGCGGACTGGTTTCGTTTGTCATCGATGGCATTCATCCTTACGATTTGGGAACGATTGTCGACAAGATGGGCGTTGCCGTGCGCACGGGCCATCATTGCGCCGAGCCGGTGATGACTTATTTCGGTATTCCGGGCACGGGGAGGGCTTCGTTTGCCATGTATAACACGATTGAAGAAGTTGAAGTTTTTGTAAAGGCAGTTGAAAGGGCTGCAAATATGTTGCGGTAATCGCATTTCAAATATTTGTTTATTTTTGCACCTGAAAAGAAATAACTTGAAAAATGAATGCTGTATTATCAAATGTTATGAATCCGGCGCAAATGATGATTATCAATTCGTTCGCGTCAGCAACATCGCAGAAGGAATTGGATGAATTGCGCGATTTGCTGTTGGATTATTATAATCAGAAACTTCAGGAAGAATTGCAACGCCTTTGGGCGGACGGTACACTCGACCAAAAAAGGCTCGACGAATTGAAGGAAGAACATTTCCGCACACCATATCAAGACCAATGATTGAGAGAATTGTCATCGATAGCAATGCGCTGATTCATTAAAGACGAAAATACATATTTTCCCATATAGTTCCATATTATTGTTTATTTTTGCCGAATCAATATCACGATATATGCAAGTTCAACCAGATATTTCAAGCAAAACCTCTATGGGCGTTCCTGTCGTGACGGATGAAATTGTCGGTATGCCAGACGATTGTGTATCCGTTGAAAGTTTCTTTTCAACCTTGCGTCAAGCAGTGAAAGATCACTATGATAATTTATAAAGTCGTTGTTAAAAAAGAAGTCTTTAATGACCTTTCGGTCATCAATGATTTCATTGTGACAGTTGTTTCTGTTGATGCGGCAATGAAATATGTGGATGCATTGGAACAAGAGATTTATTCTCTCGCATATTTGGCTCCATGCATCGCTTTGACAACAAGCCGAACTGCTAAAAAATACCATCCTCAGGCTCGTAAGGTTGTGACACATAACAGGAAATGGACAATCATATTCCATATTGAAGGTTCTTTTGCAGTTGTGGACAAAATTCTTCCAGCCAAGATGATGATTTCTTGAGCCGAATTTGAACATCATGGATATTTTTGAAGAATATAGTTGCGCATAGTTTGATAATGTTTTAGAATAAGCCATAAACTGATTTTATAGAATAATGACTATCAAAGAAATACAAGATTCCATTGTGGAGGATTTCTCCATGTTCGACGATTGGATGGACCGTTACGCCATGCTAATCGAAATGGGCAAGGAATGCCCGATTATCGACGACCAATACCGTGATGAAAAGCACCTTATCAATGGCTGCCAGTCGCGCGTGTGGCTGAGCGCCGAATTGAAAGATGGCAAAATTTATTTTGCTGCCGATAGCGATGCCGTCATAACCAAAGGCATTATCTATCTGTTGATTAAGGTGTTTTCGGGACAAACGCCAAGCGACATCCTCGCTGCCGACATGTCGTTTTTGGACGAAATCGGCCTGAAGGAACATTTGTCGCCGACACGTTCCAACGGCTTGCTCTCGATGGTGAAACAAATGATGCTTTACGCAGAGGCGTTCAGGGAATTAGGAGTGAGGAGTTAGGAATTAGGAGCAGGGACGCAGCGCGTGTGCCCGTCTGTAGAGACGCGATTTATCGCGTCTAATACGCAAAAAATTAAATGTAAAACCAACGCCCTGAAAGGGCAGCATAAAAAAACTAAAGGCAAAGTGAGCTTGCGAACGTCACCTTTAGGAAAATGATGACAGAAGAAGAAAAAACACAATTAAAGGAAACCGTTATATCGGTTTTGAAAACCATCTACGACCCGGAAATTCCGGTCGATATCTGGACCTTGCATCTGGTCTACGGCCTCGATGTTGATGCCGAAGGCAATGTGAAAATCGTGATGACCGTCACGGCGCCAAACTGTCCGGTTGCCGAGGTCTTGCCGAATGCCGTGAAAGAACGTGTGGCGGCCATTGTTGGCGTGAAGGATGTGGATGTCGAGCTGACCTTCGAGCCGGCCTGGAGCATTGACATGCTTTCCGAAGAGGCCAAGGCCGAACTGGGCTTGGATGGCGATTACGGAAGCTTCACCACTCAGGATTTCATGTATTGATATTTCCTGCTACAAACGAAAAAAGCCGCATGTTACTGCGGCTTTTTTCGTTGTGTAGTTAAGTCAGTTCTATAGTATATATAAATTGCAGTAAAGCCTTTTTTATCTTGATCTTCTTCCATCGCCGAAATATTCGCTCAGGAAGTCGTGTCCCAAGACTTCGGATATTTTGATGAGCAAATCGGTATCGATGCTTTTTCTCTTGAACAACTTGTAAACGTTCGATCTTTCGTAACAAATCTGTTTAGCAAACCAAGAAACGTTTCTTCCCTGGTCTTTCATCACTTGTTGGATTCTGCTTCCAATGTGGAGATCTTTGAAATTCATTTTTATGTTTTTATAATTGTTGATACAAAAATACATCAACAACGTGTTTCCCTCAAAGAAAAAACGAAATAAAACATTCAAAGAAAATCAAAGTTTTTAATGTTATTGAATTGAAATATAATTAAATACAAATACCAAATCTAACATTGGTGGATGGCTGCCACCAATGCCCTTCAATGCGAAAGAAATCAAACCCATTCAATTCGTCAAATCGGGAACTCCTTTTTTAAGTAACTATTCAAAATTAAACTACATTATAAAGGACACGGGATTTCGAGCCTGCGAGGCTTCGGGATGCCGGAATGCCTCGTAATCTCGCATTCCCGCGACCTCGATGCCTCGTTTTCAATATGTATACTAATTTTAATCACCTACTTATTTAATTAATCTTTCCCTTTCCCCTTCAGCATGGGCACAAACTTAAAGCCGCCGAATTCTTCCTGTTTCAGGCTGCCGTCTGCCAATTTCGTGATACGTAGCATTTTCTGGCCAATGCCATTTTCATCGTCAATCGGGATGACCATAATGCCATTGGGCTTCAGCTGTTTGATGAGTTCTTCTGGAATTGTCGGTGCGCCAGCCGTGATGATGACGCGATCGAAAGGCGCGTATGAAGCAAATCCCTCATAACCGTCACGCAAAAAAGTCTTCACACGGAATGGAAGCTTCTCTAGCAAATCCTGTGTCTTGTGAAAAAGATTCTTCTGCCGCTCGACGCTAATGACTTTTGCGCCCATGGCCGCCAGCACGCAAGCCTGATAGCCAGACCCTGTGCCAACCTCAAACACTTTCATGCCAGGCTTGATTTCCAAGAGCTGGGTCTGAAAAGCCACAGTATGAGGCTGGGAAATGGTTTGACCGGAACCGATTGGGAAAGCGATGTCCTGATATGCGAGTTCAACAAAAGATGAATCAAGGAAAACATGACGCGGCACTTCGTCGATGGCTTTCAGCACGTTTTCGTCGGTAATGCCTTTTGTGCGCAACAAATCAACAAGTTGTCGGCGCATTCCCTTGTGACGGTAAGTATCTTCAAAATTACTGTTCATTTTCTTGTTTTGCGGTGCGAAAATACGTCAAACCAAACGATAAATAAACTATTTTTGCCAAAATTTTGAATTATGTTGAAAATTGGTGTTTTAGGAGCAGGTCATTTGGGAAAAATCCATATCAACTGCATCAAGCAAATCGAGAATTACGAACTGGTCGGTTTTTACGATCCTATGGAAGAAACGGCACGAAAAGTGGAATCGGAAATGAATGTAAAGTGTTTCGAATCCATTGATTCACTGATTAATGCAGTTGATGTCGTTGACATTGTGACACCTACCATTCAGCATTTCGCTTGTGCATCGAAGGCACTTCAACGCTCAAAGCATGTGTTTATCGAAAAGCCGATTGTGGCGACACCCGAAGAAGCGAATGCGCTGATAAAACTCGCCGATGAGGCCAAGGTTAAAGTGCAGGTTGGTCATGTCGAGCGGTTCAATCCTGCTTTCATTGCGGCCGAACCTTTCATCAAAGCGCCGATGTTCATCGAAGCGCACCGTTTGGCATTGTTCAATCCACGCGGCACGGATGTTCCTGTGGTTCTTGACCTTATGGTTCACGATCTCGACATTTTGCTTTCCATTGTCAAGTCGCCAGTCACACACATCAGCGCAAGCGGCATCAGCATTGTAAGTCCGACGCCCGACATCACCAATGCACGCATCGAATTCGAAAACGGCACTGTCGCCAATCTTACAACAAGCCGAATCTCGATGAAAAACATGCGTAAGACCCGCATTTTCCAACGTGATGCTTACATTACGGTCGATTTCCTTGACAAAGTTTGCGAAATCGTACGCATTCACGATGAAGTCGACACCACAAATCCTTTTGCCATGACCATTGATTTGGCCAACGGCGATGAAAAGCAAATCACAATAGAAAAACCAGAGATTACGCCAATCAACGCCATCAAAACAGAATTGGAAAGTTTTTACAATGCCATCATTCACAACACTTTGCCGGCCGTCACCATCGAAGACGGCGTGAAAGTCCTGAAACTGGCCTACCAAATCCTTGAATCTGTTGACAAATCGATAAAAAAATTCGAAAAATAAGGCTCGCTAAAAGCAATATATTATCCGATACCACGTTTTTCCATAAAGTTTATTGCCATGAGGAAGTCGTTTACCTTTGTTTTGTCTGTTTGTTTCATCATTGCCATTCTCGGCACATCCTGCAAAAAATTCAAGGATGGCCAGAGTATCCCTGCTTACATCCACATCAATTCGATTACCGTGAATCCTAATCAGGATTATCCTACTTTTGGCGCCAATACATCGAACATTACAGACGCTTGGGTTTACATCGACGACCAAATCATTGGCTGTTTCGAATTGCCATCCACATTCCCCGTTTTGAAAAGCGGAAAACACAAGATTAGCGTTTACGCAGGCATAAAAGTCAACGGTATCGGCGCGGCACGCGCTGCCTACACTTTTTACCAGCCTCAAGTCTATGAAAACATTAATTTTGTGGAAGACAGCATAATAAACTTAAATCCAGTGGTCAGTTATTATCCGATTGACCTTATCAAAATGCAATGGAAGGAAGACTTTGAGAGCGGGACTGTCACGCTTTGTGCCATGGACGAAAGCGATGCCCCGATAGATTGCGTTTCGGGAAGCGAGAACCTTGAACTGCCTGATTATCCTCAGTATTCATCTAAATCAGCCAAAATCACGCTTCCAGCCGACTCGCAGCATTTCTATGTTTCCACTTACAATGAGCTGAAAGAATTGCCCACCGACGGAAATCCTTGTTTGCTCGAGCTGGATTACAATTGCAACACACCGTTCACGGTCGGTGTGATTTATTGCAAGAATTATGTCGAGCACGAGGCTCCTTTGGTGACCATTCAAGCCACCGACACCGTCAACGACATACCACAAAACTGGAAAAAAATCTACATTAACATAGGACCAACTTGTGTCGCCTACGAAGATGCCAGTTATTTCAGGATTTACTTTACTTCTCACGTTTACAAGAATGAAGATCAAGAAGTTATTCCGAATCACACTCGCCTCTATTATCTTGACAATCTGAAACTGATTTCGCGTTAAAAATGAACAAGAAGAAACTTACACAGTATTATTTTTTCGCCGATTGGATTACTTCTTTTCTGGCTTGGCTGTTTTTCTATTTTTTCAGAAAGACCCGTGAAGGATTAGATTTGGACGCTTGGGGTGTCATCGCCAACTCGCTGAGAACCACGAATTTCTGGTTGGGTATTATTGGCATTCCGATTTGCTGGCTGATTCTTCATGCTGTCACTGGAGCTTATCAGAAAGTCTATCAGAAATCGAGGCTTAAAGAACTGGGACAAACTTTCTTCATCACCCTTTTAGGCGTAATTGTGCTTTTCTTCGCAACCATACTTGACGATCAGGTTGAGACTTACAAATCATATTATCAGTCATTTATAGCATTATTCTGCTTGCAATTCGGATTCACTTATATAGTTCGGTTTACCATAACATCCATAATGATTCACAAAATCAGGACAAGGAAAATCGGATTCAACACGCTGATTGTAGGTAGTAACGATAATGCCTGCGTCATTTACAACGAAATTGCCAACGAGGTGAAACCTTCGGGAATGTATCTCGTTGGTTTTGTAAATGTGTACGACAAGGATTATTATAAATTAGGCGAATATCTGCCTTATCTTGGCAATTATAGGGATGTGCAGCGCATTGTGAAGGAAAACAATGTGGAGGAAGTGATCATTGCCATCGAACGTTCTGAAACTGAGGCAATGAGCGTTTTGCTTTCGGTCATTGACGGCACCGATGCGGTGGTGAAAATCATTCCTGAAATGCAGGACTTGGTCTTTGGCGGCATCAAGCAATCGGCCATTTGGTATGCGCCTTTGGTTCAGGTTACGCCTGAAGGTATGCCGATTTGGCAAAAAGTGGTCAAGCGAATTTTCGATATTGTGGCTTCCGCTTGTGCTCTGGTGTTGCTGTCGCCGGTCTTTTTGATTTGCGCTATCATCGTGAAAGTCACCTCAAAAGGACCTGTCTTTTATGTGCAGGAACGTATCGGCAAGAACGGCAAACCTTTTAAGATGGCGAAATTCCGCAGTATGCGCATTGATGCCGAAGCCAACGGCACTCCGCAGCTTTCGAGTGGCGACGATGACCCGCGCATTACCAAATTCGGGCGTTTCATGCGCAAGGTTCGTCTTGACGAAATTCCACAATTCTGGACTGTACTGAAAGGCAAGATGTCGCTTGTCGGCTATCGTCCTGAACGTCAGTATTATATCGACAAAATCATGGAAACGGCGCCTTATTACCGTTTGCTGCTTCAGGTGAAACCCGGCATCACGAGTTGGGGCGAAGTGAAGTTCGGCTATGCCGAAAATGTGGAGGAAATGATTGAACGTCTGAAATACGATGTGCTTTACATCGAAAATGTTTCCATTGCACTTGATATCAAAATCCTGATTTACACCGTTTTGATTGTGATACAGGGAAGAGGAAAATAAATCAGGTAAAATCGATACCTACAATTTTGAACAAAAAGAAAAGCTGATTCTAATGTATTCAGACAGTTGGAATCGAGCATAATAATACCTTATCTTTGTCGCCTCAACAAATCATCAACAATACTAAAATCTCAAATCATGAAAAGAAGAATTTTCCGTTTAGTCATGCCGTTGGCAGTGATGGCCTTGGCATTTGCAGGTTGCCGCAATGCGAACAAGAATGTCGGACAAACTCCTGTTCCTGAAATCGTTACAGACACAACTCCTGAAATCATTCCTCAGGAAGTCATCAGTACGATTGATTTCAATGCGATGGATATTGACACGATGTCAAATTTCAAGGGCGGCGAGGGCGACATTTACATGAAAATGCTGGTGGATGGCAAAAACAAGTTCATGTATTGCACCATTCCATCAGGTTCGTCCGTCGGCAACCACACGCACGACACCGACATGGAAATCGTTTATGTGCTGCAAGGCGAAGCAACCATTCTGTTCGATGGCGAGGAACACACCTACACGAAAGGCATGGCGCATTACTGCCAGAAAGGACACGGCCATAGCATCAGCAACAAGGGCGAGGAGGATTTAGTGTCCTTCAATGTCGTTGCACCACAGTAATTTAAGAAGGATGAAAAAGATTCTCTTGTTGGTCACCTTAGTGTATGCAAACTTGGCTTTTTGCTGCACGACCATCATTGTAGGTGCCGATGCAAGCGCAAACGGTCGCCCTTTGCTGTGGAAACAGCGCGATTCGTCGGTGCGGTTCAATTATCTGGATTTCTTTGCCGATGAAGGTTGCTTTTCATTTACGGGTGTCGTCGATTCCAACGATTCGTTGCGTGCCAGTGTTTGGTGCGGGACAAACGAAGTCGGTTTTTCCATTATGAACAGCGTGGCCTACGGCTTGTCGCCCATCATTGATGAAAACCGTCCGTGGGAAGGCATCATCATGAAAAAGGCCTTGCAGATTTGCACGACGATAGATGATTTCCAACGTTATATCGACTCGCTGCCGCAGCCCAATGGCTTGGAAGCCAATTTCGGCGTGAGCGATGCCAATGGTGACGCCGCCTATTTCGAAGTGCATGATTTGGACTACACACGTTTCGATGTGCCACGCGATGGCTATCTGATTCGCACCAATTACGCTTTCACAGGCCGCGAAGGCGAAGGGAAAGGCTACGACCGCTACGAACTCGTCGAGCAAAAGATGAAAGCTCACAAAGGCAAGTTCGATGCTGAATGGATCCTGAAAAACCTTGCCAAGGAAAGCATCATCGCCCGCCCGACGACGGTTTCAAGCGTGGTTCTGGATGGCGAAGTGCTATGGTGCGCCATGGGGTATTCGAGGTGCAGTTTCGCCATGCCAGTTTGGGTCAATTCTAAGAATGAAATTCCGCTCCCCTTGCGGAAACTCAAAGCACAAGGCAGCGATGCCAACGAATTGGCCGACACCTTGAAAACCTTGACCCGCAGCACGAAACTTGAAAGGAAAATAGACAGAATTGTCAGGAAAGCCGAGAACAAAGAGTTTCGGATTGCCCGAAAGGAAGACCATAAACCCATTGCCATTTACAATGCAGCTCTAAATGAAAGATATGAGCGTTTCAAGGAAAAATGTTGGAAACGTTTGAAATGAAAAAATCCGCCTCGCGAGAACGAGGCGGATTTTTGTTTCCTGTAGAGACGTGCCATGGCGCGTCTCTACGTCTTTATCTGTTACAGTTCCAGACTATCGACCCATTCGCCAATTTTCTCTTTCGACGGGTTGCCGTTCAGCACGCGGCCTTCGAGGAATTTAGCCTTTGGCACGCTGGGCTGAAGGCTTTCGACGGTCTTGCCGAAACCGCTGCTGCCCGAAGTGGCAAAAAGTACGATGGTCTTTCCGCTGAAATCGTAGCTTTCAAGGAAAGTGTTGATGATGGTCGGGGCAACATACCACCAGATAGGGAAGCCGAGGTAAACCACATCATAATCAGCCATGTTGTCCAATTTGCCGGCAATGGCAGGGCGCGACGCCTTGTCGTTCATCTCGATGGTGCTGCGCGAGTTGCGGTCTTTCCAGTCCAAGTCGGCGGCGGTGTAAGGCGTTTCCGGATTGATTTCAAAGAGGTCGGAATGGGTGACCTCTGCGAGTTTTTGCGCCACTTTTTCAGTCGTTCCGGTGGCTGAAAAATAGGCGGTTAATGTCTTTTTATTCATAGTCTGAGCGTTTAGGTTGATGCCTAAAAAGGCAATTGCGATAAGTATTATAATGCGTTTCATAGGTGAAAAGTTTGGCGCAAAGTAACACAAAATAATAAGTTGAAACAAATCTAAACGATAATAATGTTTTCCTGTTGAACGCAAATTGCCGCAAATCATCCATAAATATATGTGAATTAACTGATATACATCTAATTATAACTCTTAATAATTTATGATTCATTTACGATAATTAGCGTTTTGCGAAGCGAAAAAAAACAACTATTATCGTTATAGGTTATTTTTTAATTCTCGCTAAGAAAAAATAAAAATGCTATTTTTGCGTTCTGAAAATATTTGAACAATCTAATAAACGACAAATATGAAAAGAAGATTTTTAGCAGTGGCAGTGTTGGCACTGACATTCGGAATGATGGCTTTCAGTGGCTGCAAAAAGGATGACGACAACAAGAAGCAAGAAACGCCCGACGAAGGCCTTTACCTTGGCATTGTGGGCTTTAACGACCAACTTTACACCTTGCCGATGAGCCTTTTGAACCAAAACACGAAGTTCGGTTTTGAGAGTTTCGTGGACGGCCTGAGCATGGAGAACGGCACCATTCTTTATCATGCCGTCAATTCGGCGATTTCCGACATGGCCTCGGCTGCGATTCCAGAAGACTTGATTAATGTTTCGGTCGTCACTTTCACCGATGGCTTGGACCAAGGTTCCTATCTGATGTCGAATTACACTTCGGGAGCCGAATACCTGAATGCCGTGAACCAACGCATTAAAAATGAAAAGATTGGCGGCATGGACATTGCGGCTTATTCCATTGGTGTCAGAGGCTCCGATGTGACCGATGAGGACGCTTTCCGCAACAACTTGGAAAAGCTTTCCAGCGATCCCGGACACAATGTCTTTGAAGTGACAAGCATGAGCGAAGCCGGCCAGCATTTCGCCGAAATTGCCAAACAGCTTTACAACCAAAGCACCTATTACAATGTGACCTTGAAGATGCCTGCCCAAGAGCCTAACGATGTCATCCGTTTCACATTTGATGATGTTGACAACGCGCAAAACTCGACTTGTTACATCGAAGGCACTTATTCACGTGAAAACAACAACACGATGGGTGTGCTGCGCAATGTGGAATATCATGGCCTTGAATGTATGAATGGCACTGTGGTTTCGGCCACATCGCAAGGCATTTTTGATTTTTTCTCCTTCCGGAATCTTGTCACGCCTGATGGCGAACAGGTCTCAATGGATCATGTAAAGCAATGGAAACAAATCGCTTCATCAGGGCAATGGCAGAACAACAGCGAATTTTCACCGTCAAATAACACTGAAATCGTTGAGGAATACCGCAGTGCCCTCATCATGCTGGTCCTCGACTGCTCCAGTTCCTTGAGCGGCGACTTTGCCAACATGAAATCGGCTGCCAATCAGTTTATCGAGACTTTAAGCGGCAGCTATTCCGGCAATCATTAATGCTTGAATTGAATGCCTTCGACTTCGGAAACCGAACCGTCTGAATGAATGTTTACGGGAATGAAGGCGAAGCTCCAGCGCAAGCCTTGATAAGTCTTAGGGGCGAGAATCTCAACGAGGTTCTCGCCTTTTTTTAAGTGAATCTTTGCCGGCTCGCGCATCCAGTAAAACTGCTCGTCGGTGAATGGCTCTTCTTCTTCGGGTTGCGCCCAAGTATTGTAATGATAATCGTATTTCCCCGACTCTTGCCATTCGATGGCAGGAAGGATTTCTTCCCCATTGACAAAACATTGGCTTCCGCCTTCCCAATGATGCTGTGTGCCAATGCCGTAGCCGTTGCGGTTGGAACGCGCGGGCGTGTCGAATCCAATCCATGCCTGAATGTCCATGTCGTTTTCGGCAATGATGACGGTTTGCGCCGAGGCCGAAGCCGTGTCGTTGGTTGCAAAGCCGTATTGCTTGCAAAATGCATCCAAATCGACGGCACCGCCAAAAGCGGTTTGAGGAGCATTGCCGTCAATGCTTATTCGCCATTCGATTTCGGAATTGGCTGCCCAACGCATTTTCTCCTTGTGGAAACGGTCGCGATGGGCTTTCATCTTTCCTTCAAAATTGGCAAGCCGCGAACCTGCAATGGTGTATGGCCCCGAAGGCAGATTTTCGTTGGCGATTTCACCCGCATTGCCGCCATTCCAAAAGCGTTCGGAAAAAGCCATCATGCCGCTAATCATGCCGTTATGCAACGCAATGTTCTCTTTGTCATCAACCCTGACATCGTTCCAAAGGCAAAGCGTGCCGCCAAGGGCTTTGGTAGTGTCGGGCACTTGCTGGGCTGCTGCCGTATGAAGAAAGGCGCGGTTAGTGAGAACCATCGGGTCATAATAATTCAAGTAGCCAACAAATGAATCGACATATTTTCCTGGCTTACTCGAAATGGCAGCGTTAGAGCCTTCGGCTTCATTCCAAATCTGACGTATGGTGTTCTCGGAAGTCGGCAGTCCGGGTGCCCATGCGATGGCTTGACGGCCATTTCTTGCGACGATGTCTTCCGCCCAGCGCATAAAACCTTGCGGGTCAGCAATATGAATTTCATCGGAACCGATGTGAAAATACGGACACGATTCTGCCGGAATTTCATCGAAAAATTCCTGCAAACAAGTCTCAAGAATCTTTTTCCCTTCTTCAGAATCCATGCTCACGCCGAAAGTTTTATTAAAATAGGTGGAGTGTCCGGGCATGTCGATTTCTGGAATTACGGTAATGTCTTTCTCTTTTGCGTAAGCGATGACTTCACGGATTTCGTCGTAAGTGTAGAATTTGCCTTCGTCGCGGCCTTCGCGTTGATATTGTGGCTCATTGAGTTGTGGATAAGCCTTGCATTCGATGCGCCACGCCGGATGGTCGGTCAGATGCCAATGAAAATAGTTCAGCTTGTAGAAGCTCATCAGGTCAAGCGTTTCTTTGAGCATTTCAACGGTTTGATAGTTTCGCCCCGTGTCGTGCATGAATGCACGGACAGGATAACTTGGCCAGTCGTGGATTTTCACATTTGGCATATTACCGTCGCTGTCGATGAGTTGAATGAGAGTAGGAATCGCCCATTTTGTGTTGCCCGAAAGGGTTGCAATTCCATTGTCAGTAATAATTTGATATTCTTCCGAATTATCAAATACGATGTTCGTATCTATCTTTATTTCAATGAATTTTGATTTCTTCGAACTGAGCATTTCAAACTCTTTCGGCTCAGGAATGATGTGATTGTCAGCGGCCATTTCGTAAAACCGCACATAATCGATGTCCATTTCCATAGGCAGTTTATCGGTGTCAATGTCCGACAGTTTGCTTTGCTGGAATTGTGCGCTGAGAATAAGGTAAAAATCGTTGTCGGCAAAAGGAAACTGCCCGTTTTCGCCTTGATTGAACCGAGGATAATTGAAAGTGCGTTTGTCGTTAATGAAAAAAACAAGGCTGTCTGGATATTTTTCAACGGCATAAACATTGTAGTTTTCAGGGTTAAACTTCGCGCGTGTGCCAGAGTTTGGCCGTTTCGTCTTTTTCAAAACGTTGGTATAGTAGGAATGGACATAATGCGTGACATAATCATCGTTATCGTAATGCTCCATAATGTCAATTTCGCCACCGTCAGGCCAAGGAATTTTGCTTCCCGATTGCGGCATCATCCAAATGGCAGGCCAGAAACCAGTCGAGGCTGAGAATTTTGCACAGATTTCAATGCGCCCGAAGCCAAAGGCTTTCTTGTTCCACGACCATAATCCGCCCGTAAGGTAAGGTGCTTCGTCATCGGGCAAAAAGTTGTTTTTCATGCCTTTTAGAATAAGATTCCCGTCACGAAAGTCATACAAAGCCGAATCCGAGGCCATTAGTTGAGCCCATTCAGGTTCATGACGATAGATTTTTGTCCAAAATTGATTGTCGATTTCGTTATTGTTGAATTCATCGTTCCAACTTAAAATCCATCTTTGGTCTTGCGGAATTGTTTGAGAATCAACGCCGAATAGGAATTGAAATAATAGGATGGCGAATTTTATCATGGTGAAAAATTTTGGTAAAAATACGTTTTTGTTTTGTACTTTTGTCGGAAATTGGAAAAAATGAAGAAGATTTCGCTCATCGTATTGGCTTTTGTGTTGGGAATAAGTGAGGCTTATTCGTTTTTTCAGTGTGATGTCAAGCGATTTTCTGAATTTGCTGAGACTGAAAGCGTTGAAAATCAATGTAAAAATGAAACTTTGGAATTGCCTTTGCTCGAAGTTCCGTCAATTTATCGCGGCAATTTTGGTTCAAAGGAATACGCGGTTTTTGTGGAGGCAAGTGATGCAAACGAATTGAAAGGCCATTATTTGGCTTTGGACAAGGAAATTTCTGATTCGATTGCTTTTCGGTTGTCCTTTGATGGCAAAAACCTGCGCTTTGTTTCGCAAAAAATAAATATTTGTCAGAAAGTGAACAGGTTGCATTCGGATTCTCAGATAATTGAAGGTTTCATACAGCATTCTCTTCAAAATCAGACGTATTTCAGTTTTTCACCTTACGAAATTCCGCAATTCATTGAATATGATTCCATAAGGTATCGGCAATCCAAGTTTAACGTCAAGAGAATCGACCAAGTGCATTTCGCAAATGTCAATGGCTATTGGACGGAATTGGATGAGCGTTCAAATTCGTCAGGTGACATGATTTTGCAACTGAAACAGGTTTTGAATGAGCGTGACCTTAACCTTTTTATGGACGTCTATCTTCCTGAAAATGATACGCTTGCAAAGCGTCCGTTTGTCATGCTGATTCATGGCGGGTCTTTTTATTACGGCACGCGGAAAGACCAGACCGTTTCGTCGCTTTGCGAACATTTGGCTTCGTTGGGTTATGTGGCTGCTTCCATTGACTATAGGATTGGTTTTCAGACTACTAAGGACGGCATTGAGCGTGCTGGCTATTGTGCCATTCAGGATGCTCACGCTGCCATGCGTTTCGTGACGGCCAACCAGGATACTTTTGGCATTGACACTTCCATGATGTTTGCCGGCGGTTGCAGCGCTGGCAGCATTACGGCTTTGGGCCTCGCCTTCATGACCAATGAAACGCGCCCACAATCGACACGCGCAAGTCTTTTGAATACGGAACTCGGTGATATTGAGACAAGTGGAAACGAGATTGACGCTCATTTTTCGCTAAAAGGTGTCATCGACATGTGGGGCGCCATGCCGAATCTTGATATGCTTGAAGGGAAAAACATTCCGATTGTGGCTTTTCACGGCGATGCCGATAACATTGTTCCATACGGCTATGATTTTCCTTTTGGCAAAACCAAACGACTTAAAAAGCTGTTTTTCAACGAAATGTATGGTTCTTCATGTATTGTGAAGAGGGAAAAGGAATTGGGCGTGAAGTCGGAGCTTTACACTTTTGAAGGTTTCAAACATTCGCCGCAACTGACGGATAAGAAATTGAACGACAATTATTATTTCATTCAAGATAAAATATGCGTGTTTTTGGATGAAATCATCCGTGCGGAAAAGCCTCAGATTGTGAAACGCAACGGCTGGTACCAGTTGGACGGCGAAGTTTATCAATGCAATTGGGCGGCTGAAGGTGGCTTGATTGTGGAAAACAAACAAGGCAAGGCTAAAGTCGTCTGGATTGGCAATGCACCGCAAAACAAATTGAAACTGTCTGGCATTCAGAAATATGGAATTGGATTTACACAAGAAATAAGAATTAAATAAACTGTAAAAAATGGATAAGAAATCATTAAGAGCCGAAATCAAGGCATTGAAAAAACAGCATACCAAGGAACAGTTATCGGAGCAATCGGAAAAAATTCTCGCTAAGTTGGAACGGCATCCCGATTTCGTGAAAGCGGAGCGCGTCATGCTTTACAGCGCTTTGCCCGACGAGGTGCAGACGCAGGCTTTCCTTGAAAAATGGCATCTGAAAAAGCAAATCATTCTGCCAACCGTCGTTGGCGACGACATTATTCCTGTGGCCTACGAAAAAGACACGGATTTTGCCGTCGGCGATTTCAACATCTTGGAGCCTCAAAACGAACCATACAAAGGCGGTTTTGACCTGATTGTCGTCCCAGGCGTTGCCTTCGACCGCAATGGCAACCGCTTGGGCCGAGGCCGTGGCTATTACGACCGCTTCCTTTGCCAGCATCCCGATATCAAACGCATTGGCATTTGCTTTGATTTTCAGTTGGTTGATGAAATTCCAACCGAACCCTTTGACATTCGGATGGATGAAGTGATTTCGCTGTAAGTAACGCCAAAAAATAAGTTGTAACACATCTAAACATTAGCCATTGTTTTTCCTGTCAAACGCAAATCATCACAAATTATTCAAAAATTAATGTGAATTAACTGATATACATCTAATTATAGTTTTCAACAATTTATGATTCATTTACGGTAATTGACTACGTCGAAATGAATATTGACTACGTCGAATCTAAAAGATTTCACCGACACGAAGTGAGGTAATCTTCGATTTTGTGTTTAGCGAAGAAAAATAACAGCCATTATCGTTACAGGTTATTTTTTAATTCTCACTAAATTGATTGGTTGAATAGGCGTGAGTTGGGGATTTATCGTTTGTTTCGGCAAAATATTCGTAAAAAATATGACAAATTAATTTGTCTATTTGTAAAGTTTACTTTACTTTTGCAGCGTCAAACCAATTAAAATCTCAAACTATGAAGAAGAATTATTTGTTTCCACATCGGTTCAAGGCAATCGGGTGGGTGATTACAGGAATTACGTTGGCGGCTACCATCGCTTTTTTTGTCGCGTCAATATGTTACGATTGGAATCCTGACTTAAAAATGCCAGCACTTTTTGATGACGATCCTTTAGGCTTTCTGTCGGATGAAGGGAAAGATCCGGGACTGTTCAAAATGGCGGATTGTTCGATTTTTACATTCATTCTGATTTTTATGACCATCGGTCTCATCCTTGTTGGTTTTTCAAGGGAAAAAGTTGAGGACGAGTTTGTTAGGCAACTTCGCGAGCGCAGTCTGGTTTGGGCCACTTTGGTCAGTGCGGCGGTTTTTCTGTTTGGCACTTTAACCATCTATGGAATGGTGTACATGTATTTTGCCTATTCGATTTATTTCATTTTCCTAATATTGTTCATCATCAAGTTTAACGTGTCGTTGCGCCGCTTTAACAAAGGAGGTGAAAATGAAGAATAAACTGAAAGTGGCGCGCGCCGAAATGGACATCACGCAGGGCGAACTTGCCGAGAAAATCAATGTCAGCCGCCAGACCATCAACGCCATCGAATCGGGGAAATATGTGCCTTCCACCGTGCTTGCCCTGAAAATGGCCAAGGTCTTCGGCAAGAATGTCGAAGAAATTTTCTTTTTGGAAGAAGATGATTAGTCAGAACTGCCAAAAATCATTGTTTGCGTATCAAACAAGACAATCCTTTTGAAAAACAAACATTGATTTTTGAATGATTTTAAACAAAGATTTTCATTAGATTTTTTGCCGTTAGGCAATCCCAAAAGCAATTTTATCCTTTCATCAATACATTGCCAGCCCTACATTCCAGACATCTCTTCCGTTTGCAATAGTTGTTGTAGAGCTGTATCAGGGCCTGCGATTGCATGGCGTTTTGCGCCTGCCAGCCGCGCTCGGAGAAGTGCCTCGTGATGGTGTTGTCTTCGGCTTCGAGTTGTTCGAGATAGTCGGTGGCTCTTTCGCAAAGTGTCTCGTCGTAATGCAGTTGTCCGTAGCAGAATAAAAGCGGAACTATTGCATTGATAATCAATATTTCGGCGGTCGAATCACCTAAGCGTTTCGTGCGTTTTGGCGATGGCGTTTCAAAACGGTAATGCGTCAGCCAGTATTCTGAAGGCTCCACTTCAAGCAGCCTTTTCACTTCATCGGTGTTTTTTGCTGTTAGGATTTTGGAGAAAACGTTGCCGTTTTCGTGAATCATCGTGGCCATTTGCGCTAAGCGGATGGTCGGGAAGTTGCCGGGACGCATACGCATGAATTTCCAGCGTTCTTCGGGCATGGTCAGCAGGTTGAATTTCGCTTTCATCACCTTGTATTCACGTTTCAGCAGTTGCGGATATTCCTCAGTAAAGTCTTTTTCAAGGAAACCGGCGCAGCCGAAAAGCATGGCTTCTACTTGCAGGAGGTTATCAGCATGTTTCAGTAAGGTCTTGAAAGGTAGAATAGTAGCGAGATATTCAAAGGCTTCGTTGTTCACTTTCAGGCCGAAATAACGCATCAAAAGTTTGAAGAGCGCATCTTCCCAGTCGTAGGTGTTGGCTTCCAAGATTTTCTCGACGGTCTCGGCTTTTTGTTCCAAACGCTCGACCAGAATGTTGTCCAACCACGAAAGCATGGTGAATTTCTGCACCGTTGCCAACGATTTTTCGCATGGAATCCAGCCTTTTGTCGCAATAAACTGCTGATAATTATCATACAAAGCCATGTCGAAATGGCCTTTCAGTTCCAAGACGGGAATGGCAGATGTCGCCAAATCGTTTTCGTGGACGACATGCAGAATCACGTTGTCGTAGGCTTTGTCGTTTTGGTGCTGATGGCGGTTCCAATCGGAGGCCTTGACGTGAATTTCGACATGTCCCGCCCAAGTGTTTTCGCCAATCTTGATTCTCGCTTCTAAAAAATCAGGGCCGGAATCAATGTTGCGATAGCCCGTGGCGTAAACCGTAATCGGTTCGCCCGATGTGGTAAACAATTCACCGTCAATCAGTTTGTTTTCCCAAAGGTAGTATAAGAAATCTTCTTTCATTTGAAACTTGTTTTCTGATGAAATGATTAAAATGCGCTTCGCGCGTTCAAAAATTGTTCAAAAGTTGGATTTTTCAACTCGGCATTTTGAACAATTTTGAACGATTTTTATCATCTTATTTCTTTATTTTCCAGCAGTTTAACGGTTCGCTATCCAAGGTTCCTTTTTGTCTTGCCCAGTCGATGAAAATGGAGCGCAGGTCGCGGTCGCATTGCCAGACAACATGGTTTTTGATGTCGGTTTGTTGCCAGCCGCAGCCGTTCATGAAATGGTTGCCGCCGCCCATTGAGCGATAGGAATTCATCACCACGTTGTAAGTTTTTTCCAAGTCGAAAGGCGTGCCGTCGGCCATGCTGATGATGTTGATATGTTCGCCACGCGGTGCTTGGTCGGTCACTTCGTAGAGGATGCCTGCGCCCGAATCGAAGTTGTAGATCGGATTTCGCATTTCGTAGGCGTATTCAAGGAAATCTTTCACTTCCTTGCCCGTCATGGCCATGACCGCCAGCGAGTTTTCAAAAGGATACCAAGTGAAGAAATCTTTCACCGTGAGCAAACCGGCTTCAATGGTTTTGCCTGCCGCAAGTGGGGCGGCAAAGGAAATGTCGGCGTGGATGCCTTCCTTTTCGGCCATTTCAAACTGGCAGCGGTGAATTTCGTCGACCCAAAGGCAAGGCCCGTTGAGCGCATCGCTGCTGTTGATTGTCACCGGCAGTTCGGCTACTTCATTGTCTTGATAATCATCGGCGCGTTCAAGGTAAGGCTGAAGAAGGTTGACGAAATCGGCATCGGGTTCCTGGTCTTCGGTCGAAATCAGATTGATGCTGATTTTCGATTTTTTGTGGTTCTTGAAAGTGACTTCGGCTTTCGCAAGACCTTTTGCGCGTTGTCCCGAATTGAGCACATACACTTTTTCGCCTACAATGTTGGTAATGGTTGTTGCATTGGCTCTGTGGTCGTGGCCGTAGAAAATCAGGTCGAAGCCTAGCACATTCTCGGCCACCCATTTCACGGCATTCTCGCGACCAAGCGGTGTGCCTTCGGGCAGATTTTGTTCGGCAAAATCCCAACCCGAATGGAAAAGTCCGACCATCAAATCAGGATTTTCCTTTTCCTTGATGATTTTCACCCATTTGGCGGCGGCTTCTTCCAACTGGTCGAAACGCAAGCCGGGGCGCAGACGGTCGGGCACCCAAGTCACGACGTAAGGCGTGAGCAGTCCCAACACGGCGACTTTGCAGCCTTGGCGGTTCAATATAATATAAGGAGTGAAATAAGGCTCTCCCGTTGATTCGTCGATGACGTTAGCGGCAAGAATCGGCACCTTGGTCTCGGAATAAACGCGGTCGAAGACCTTTCGTCCGGCTTCAATGTCGTGGTTGCCGACGCAAGCCGCATCGTATGGGAAGTAATTCAGGAATTCCGAAGTCAGGTTGCGGTTTTCGGCATCATGATTGGCGCAATATTGGAAAGTCGTGCCCTGCATATTGTCGCCGGCATCGAGCAAAATGAGGTTCTCGCCTAACTCGGCTTTCATCTTTTTGATGAACGCGGCATCGTTGCCGAAATCAGTGAAATTGCCGTGAGTATCAGTCGATTCAAGGAATGTCAATGTGGTTTCTTTTGGGGTGCAGGCGGTTGCAAGTGCAGCTACAATCATCATGGATAAGAATGCTTTTTTCATTGTAAACAAGACTAAAAATCGCGTAAAATTAGAAAAAAAATGAAAAACCTTTGCCCATAACGAAACAATATTCTATTTTTGCAAAACAATTCCAAAGTCAATTGTCGAATGGCCGATACAAACATCATATTAACCGAAATCGAGGTAAAATTGAGGAAGTTGATTGGTGTGAAAAATCAGTTGGCCGATGAAAACAAACGATTGGAGGCTGAAAACGAAGCGCTTAGAAACGAAAATCTGACGCTTGTCAAGGCCAACATGGAGTTGCAGGATAAATTAAATAAAAGTACTATTGTTAACGCACTCGGCAACGAGGAAGAAATAGAAGAAGGAAGAAAACTCATCAAGAGTCTTGTGCGGGAGATTGACCAATGCGTTTCGATTTTGAACAGTAAGGAATAGTCCGGATAATAAATAAATCGGCGAGATGGATGAAATACAGCTCAATATCACCATCATGGAGAAGGCCTACAAGATTACGGTTGCCCGCGCCGATGAAGGAAAAGTGCGCAAAGCCGTCGCAATGATCAATGAGATGGTGAAATCATACGCGAGGCACTACACTTTCAAGGATGTGCAGGACATTCTGGCAATGACAGCCTTGCATTTTGCCACTTCCGCAGTGAAATATGAATCCGAGCTATCTTACGACAGTCAACATTTGGAACGCAAGCTGAATGAACTGAACGACTTGCTCGATGAGCAATTATAACGCTGTAAAACAACGAGATAAAACTCAACGTTCTTTGAAAGACTAGAATCTGTCTGTCCATCGCATCATGTAAACTCAACACAATTCTAAACATCAATGGGTTAACTTGTGCTCTGTAAAAACAGGCCTCATTCCCTTCGGGGAAGCATTTACATGCCGGTGGACGTTCGCGCATCACAGTGCCTTAAGCGTATTCAAACAGGGTTTATCATATCCCTTAGGGCAGACAGTTTCTTTTATTTGTCTTCTTTTTGTCGGGTAAAACAAATGTAAAATGTTATTACTCACAATCAACACAACAACACTCATTATCATTGGAGTCGGGGCTTTGGTTTTGGGCCTCGCCGCAGGTTATTTCGTCACATCAACACTTTTGCGCAAGGCTGTAACCAAGGAAGCCGACGCTTATCTTGAAGAAGCCAAGGAAAAGGCTGAAGTCATCAAGAAAGAACGCATCTTGCAGGCCAAGGAGAAATTCCTTGAAATGAAGAACGAGTTTGAAAAGACCACCAATGAAAAGAAACGCGAATTGCAAAAGAATGAAAACCGTGTGAACCAGCTTCAGCAGAACGCCAACCAGAAAATGGAGGAAGTTCAGCGCAAGGCTAAGGAAGTGCAGTCGGCACAGCAACGCATCGACAGCCAGCAGGAAAACCTGACAAAACGTAAGGCCGAACTCGATGCCCTTTATGACGAGGAATCGAAGAAGCTCGAATCCATTTCAGGCCTCTCGGCAAAAGAGGCTAAGGACCAGCTGATTGAACTTGTCAAGGAAGATGCCCAGGCCGAGGCTATGGTTTACGTGAAGGAAATCACAGAAGACGCCAAGCTGAGCGCCAACCAGACGGCAAAGAAAATCGTCCTCGAAACCATTCAGCGCACAGCTGCCGAAGTCGCCATCGAAAACACGGTCAGCGTGTTCAACATCGAAAACGATGAAATCAAGGGCCGCATCATTGGCCGTGAAGGCCGCAACATCCGCGCCCTCGAATCGCTTACTGGCGTTGAAATCATCATCGACGACAGCCCTGACGCTATCCTGATTTCCGGCTTCGACCCGATTCGCCGTGAAATTGCACGTCTTTCATTGCAGAAACTCGTCACCGATGGCCGTATCCATCCTGCACGTATCGAGGAAGTGGTTCACAAGGTTGAAAAGCAAGTCGAACAGGAAATCATCGAAACGGGTAAACGTACCGTCATTGATCTCGGCATTCACAATCTCAGTCCTGACCTTATCAAGATGGTGGGTCGCATGAAATACCGCACTTCTTACGGTCAGAACCTGCTGCAGCACTCAGTGGAAACGGCTAAACTCTGCTCCACGATGGCTGCCGAACTCGGCTTGAATCCAAAGGCTGCCAAACGTGCCGGTCTGCTTCACGACATTGGTAAAGTTGCCGAAAACGAAGAGGAACTACCACACGCTATTTTGGGTATGAAAGTTGCTGAAAAGTGCAAGGAAAAGCCTGACATTTGCAACGCTATCGGTGCTCACCACGACGAAATCGAAATGGACAACCTCATTTCGCCTATCGTTCAGGTTTGCGACGCCATTTCAGGTGCCCGTCCGGGTGCCCGTCGCGAAGTGGTCGAGGCTTACATCCAGCGTTTGAACAAGTTGGAGGAAATGGCCATGTCGTACCAAGGTGTGGTCAAGACGTATGCTATCCAGGCTGGCCGCGAATTGCGCGTCATCGTTGGCGCCGACAAGGTTTCAGATGCCGATGCCGACCGCATTGCATACGACCTTTCAAAGAAAATCCAGACTGAAATGACCTATCCGGGTCAGATTAAAATCACCGTCATCCGTGAGACTCGCGCCGTGAGTTTCGCCAAGTAAACGCGGTAACAACGAGAGAAATTTTTTACGATGGAAAAAGGCTGCCTCGGTTGGGGCGGCCTTTTTGTTTGGAAATGCAAATTACTGCAAATGAATCAATAATTTCATTTATATTTGCACCCATAAAACATTGTGCCATGGAAGAGGAAGAAAAGCTTACCGAAACCGAACTTCGCGAAGATGCTGAATCATACTTGAATAAGCTGCGCTTGAGAAGCGAATTTGCCATTATCATTGGTGTGCCGTTACTGCTGCTTTTGTGCTATGCGGAATACAGCTTCAATCGTGATTTGATGGAAATGATTTTGTTTGGCATCTTATATGTCTTGTTTGCTCTGGCAAACATTATGCGTTGCAGAACGGTCAAATCAATTGATTTTCAGAACGATTCATTGCAAGAAATTGCCAATCGGATGAAAGTGTTGAAGAAACGGGAGATGATTGTAGTCCGAATGATTTTAGTCTGTCTTTTGGCTTGGCCAGTCCTGATTGCTTTCAGAGGCAGTTGCTCCGTTATCAAATCATGCATTGCTGGAGTGCTCGGCGCTTTTATCATTTTTGTAGCCTATAAACTCTTTTTGCGCAGCCGTAATGGAGCCGGCAATGATTTTGATGATATGGTTTCACAATTGGAAAACTTTCAACAAACAGATTTATAAATACTTGCATTATGGAACAGAAAAAGACTTATACCGAAACCGAATTGCGCAGCAAGGTTGCAAAGCTGGTGAAAACCGATTTGACAGGAAATAGAATCGCCCTTTTTGTCATGTTTCCTATTCTTGTTGCGGCACTTGTTTTGGCGCATTTTGCCGCAGATATTTTCGAGACTTCAGATATGATTGCCTTTGGCGTGGCTATTGTCTATTTTCTCGGTGCTGGTCTGATCTGGCTTGGAATCTTGAAATCGGTCAATGCAGAGAAAGATTCTTTCGCCGAATTGGCTCGGAAATTGAAAACGTCAAAAAGGTGGAATTCGATTTTGAGTTGTTCGGCACCATTGGTGTGTATGTTTGTGTTGATTTTCGCTGATGCCCTTGAAATGGAGGATTTTGCCTGGCATTGGATTTTTGTTGCTGTCATGCTTGTTATTGTCGCTTTGTTTTTCTTTTCTTGGAAAATTGTAGGAAGCAGCATGAAACAGAAATACGACGGACTGATTGCAAGGCTTGAAGAGGAAAAATAATCATTCCACGCCGATTTTCATTCTGCCCATCAGTCTCAGGATTGGCGTAAGGAAAGCGAAAAGCAAATCGTAAACGATAAGGCCAGGCAACAGACCTTTTTCGCCAAGGCGCTTCGTTGCTCCATGATAGATAATCATTTGCGAGCCGTAACGCAGGAGGAAAAAGAAAACCAGAATCGGAATATAATACACGGCTCCGATTGATAAGGCGAAAGCAGGTTTCAGCAGCATCAGGGCGATGAACGATGCGTAGAAAAGGAAATGCGACCATGTGAACAGTGCCGACGAAGCCTTTGCCTTCACATCGTATTGAGGAATGGTAGAATAGCGGCTGCTCTTGATGTGAGCCCACATTCCGAACTTGTGCGGCGGCGTGGTCAGAATGGCATTTTCGGCATCAATGAGGACTTCCGTGTTTTTGCCTTTTGCCACTTGGCTGATGAACAAATCATCGTCGCCGACGGAAGTCGTATAATGTGAAGTGAATCCTTTGTATCTGTAAAACAATTCTTTACGATACGACAAATTCGTTCCAATGCCCATGTAAGGATGTTTGTTGAGGGCTGCCGAAAGATATTGCATGGCATACTGCACGGCATCGAAACGCATGATTTTGTTGAAGACACCTTTTTTATTAAAGTATGGACTGTAGCCGATGACCACTTCCGTATTGTTGCCGTAGCTGTTCACCACGCTGCGCAGCCATTGGCTGTTGGTCGGGAGACAGTTTACGTCGGTGAGGACAATCAGGTCGTTTTTGGCCGATTTGATGCCCATCGAAAGCGGGAACTTCTTGCCATTGAAGAAGTTAAGGTGCTGGCGTAACTGCACGGGCTTGATTTTCGGCTCACGACGTTCAATGTCCTTCAGCCATTCTTCCGTTTCGTCTTCCGAGCAGTCGTTTACGATGACGATTTCGTAGTCGGGATAATCCTGCGTGAGCAGCACGGGAACCAAGTCCTGCAAGTACTCGTAGGCGTCGCGGGCGCAAACCACCACCGAAACGGGTTCCAATTGGTCGTCGGATTTGGTCTTGTCCTTCTTTTTGTAGAAAGCTAGTTTGGAAAACACGCACCAATGGTAGATTAATTGTATGATGAATGTTATGCCGAAGCATAATAAAACGATGAAACTCAACCTGTTGAAGAAAAAATCAATATGCACGATTGCCTCCTTTTAATAGAAATGCAAAGATAGGAAAGATTTTGCTTATTTTTGCAGCCTAAAATGAAATTGCAATGAAGAAATCAGTATTTGTGATGCTCGTGGCATTTCTTGTGTCGACAAGCGGCTTCGCCCAATCGAAAAACATCAGTATGCAAGCCAAGTCGGCCAATGGAAAACAGGTTGTCATTCCTAAAGCAGAAAAGAAAGCCGAAGCCATTTTTAGCCAAACGACTATGCTCGTTGACGGCAAGATTTATCCGTTTTTGGCATTCTCTTACGTATCATGTGTCGGCGATTCGCTAACGGGTAAAGTGAGCGTGACGGTTGAGGCCACAGCCAAAAACGATTCCGTCGTGATTGCTTTCGGCAAGAGTTGCGGTGAAAACCTTTGCTTGCGTGCCGTCGATAGGAAAGGCAATCTTTTTGAAGGAACTTTCGGGGAAAGCTACAGTCAGGAAAAGGCTTTGCCGGTTGACGAAGCGGTTCGTTATGTGTTTGAATTTGAACAGATTCCAGTCGGATTGGATATGTTCCATTTCGTGAAAGCGGAATATGAAATCCGAAATGGCGAGACAATCATCAGCTCGCAGGAATGTAACCCGATAGGCGTGAAGTATGCCAAAATCGAGTGGAAAAATTTGTAACTTTGCGGCATAATGAATCAGATGAAGTTCACGATAGCCACAAATGACCCGAAAAGTTCGGCACGCGCCGGTCTCTTGCAGACCAACCACGGCCTGATTGAGACACCTATTTTCATGCCCGTTGGGACGGTGGGCTCGGTGAAAGCCTGCCATATCCGCGATGTGAAAGATGAGGTGAAGGCTCAGATTATCCTCGGCAACACCTATCATTTGTATCTGCGCCCGGGGTTGGATGTGCTGGAAGCCGCTGGCGGACTGCACAAATTCAATGGCTGGGATAGACCGATTTTGACGGATAGCGGTGGCTTTCAGGTGTTTTCGCTGACGGGAATCCGCAAGATGAAAGAGGAAGGCGTTGAATTCCGCTCGCATATCGACGGCTCAAAACATTTGTTTACGCCTGAGCGCGTGATGGACATTGAGCGCAGCATCGGGGCCGACATCATGATGGCTTTCGATGAATGTGCCCCTGGCACTTCCGATTACAACTATGCCAAGCAGTCGATGGAACGCACCCACCGCTGGCTCGACCGCTGCGTGCAGCGTTTTTCCGAGACTGAACCGAAATACGGTTATTATCAGTCGCTGTTCCCGATTGTGCAGGGTTGCGTTTACCGCGATTTACGCGAGAAATCAGCGGAATACATCGCTTCGAAAAATGCCGACGGCAACGCCATTGGCGGCCTTGCCGTGGGCGAGCCGACGGAGAAAATGTATGAGATGATAGAATTAGTCAACACGATCCTACCGAAAGACAAACCGCGTTACCTGATGGGCGTGGGCACGCCGGCCAACATTCTGGAAGGCATTTCGCGAGGCGTGGATATGTTCGACTGCGTCATGCCGACCCGAAACGGGCGCAACGGCATGATTTTCACTTCGGAAGGTATCATCAACCTGAAGAACGAAAAATGGAAATACGATTTTTCGCCCGTCGACCCGAATGGCGAAACTTTCGTTGATGCACAATATACAAGAGCATATTTGCGTCATCTTTTCATTGCAGGCGAACTGCTCGGCCCGATGATTGCAAGTCTGCACAACATTGGATTTTACCTGTGGCTGGTGCGCGAAGCCCGTAAACATATTTTGGCTGGCGATTTCGCCGAATGGCGCGATGCCATGCTCGTTAAAGTAACAACCCGATTGTAATGAAACTGATTGACAAATACATATTTAAGAAATATATTGGCACGTTTTTCTTTGCCATTTCCTTATTGATCGTTGTGGTCATTATCTTCGACCTTTCGGAAAATGTTGACAGTTTCATCAAGCATAATGCTTCGTGGCAAGATGTTGTATTTCATTACTATATACCATTCATTCCTTACTTCATCAACTTATTTATTTTCCTTTTCACGTTTATCGCGGTGATTTTTTTCACCTCCAAAATGGCAGGTCATACCGAAATCATTGCCATTCTGAGCAGTGGCATCAGTTTCAAGCGATTCCTTTATCCTTATGTGGTCGCCGCTTTGTTGCTTGCTGGCATGTCGTTGTATTTCAGCAATTTCCTCATTCCCAGCACGAATGTCATGCGCCGTGAATTTAAAAACGAATACATGGAAAACCTGTTTCGGGGCGGAGGCAGAAACATACATCTTCAAATTGGGAAAAACGAATATGTTTATGTGGAAACCTACAACGCTTTTTCTCATAAAGGTTATCGGTTCTCGTGGGAGAAATATGAAGGCAACGAATTGAAATACAAAATGTTGTCGGATGTCATTGAAAGCGATTCGCTTACGCCAGGCCGATGGATAATCAAGGATTACACCGAGCGATTCATTGATGGCGACAACGAATACATTGTGCAGGGCGCAGAAAAAGACACCACGTTTGGCCTTATGGCTTCCGACCTGTACAAGGTGAAGGAAGATTTTGAGGAAATGAATTTCTTTGAGCTGAACCGACACATTAACAACATGAAAGAGAAAGGGTTGGAAGGCGTGAAGGATTATCAGTTTGAGATGCATCAGCGTTTTGCCTCGCCAATTGCCATCCTGATTCTGACTTTCATCGGCACGGCTTTGTCGAGCCGAAAAGTGAGAGGCGGCATGGGCGTGCATTTAGGTTTGGGCATTGTGATTGCGTTTTCCTACATTCTTTTCATGTCGTTTACGAAAGCGTTTGCCATTGCAGGCAATGTTCCGCCGGCAATTGCGGCCTGGATTCCAAACTTTTTGTATTGCGGATTGGCAATTTATTTCCTGAAGAAAGCTCCAAAATGATTTTTCTAAGGAAAAATCCGTATTTTCGCAATCTGATTTAAATCAAAAATTCACATGCATATCGCTATAGCTGGTAACATTGGCTCTGGCAAAACGACGCTTACAAAGCTCTTGGCCAAGCATTTCAACTGGACGCCTCATTTTGAGGAAGTTGACCACAATCCGTATCTCGACAGTTTCTACGAGGACATGCAACGTTGGTCGTTCAACATTCAGATTTTTTTCCTCAACAGCCGTTTCCGTCAGGTGATGGACATTAGAAACAGTGGAAAAAACGTCATTCAGGACCGCACAATCTATGAAGACGCAAAAATCTTTGCGCCAAACCTTTATTCGATGGGCTTGATGGAAACGCGCGACTATGAAAATTATCAGTCGCTGTTTGAATTGATGACAAGATTTTTGCAAGCTCCTGATTTGCTGATATATCTTCGCGCATCAGTGCCGACATTGATTAAGCATATCGCCAAGCGCAACCGTGATTATGAGCAGTCCATCAGCATCAGTTACCTGAAGAATCTGAACGACCGATACGAAGACTGGATAGCCAACTATTCGGCTGGCAAACTGATGATTATCGACACCGATGATATCGAGCTTGAAAATCCTGAAGATTTAAGTAAGGTCGTTGAAGGCATTGAAGCAACACTTAACGGATTATTTTGAATATGAAGATTTTAGGAATCATTCCGGCACGTTACGCATCAACGCGCTTCCCTGGCAAGCCTTTGGCTATGATAAAGGGGAAAACCATGATTAGGCGAGTCTACGAGCAGGCTTTGCAGTCGAAACTTGATGAAGTTGTCGTGGCTACCGACGATGTACGCATTGCTGACGAAGTAATGTCGTTTGGCGGACGTTATGTAATGACCGACCCGAATCACCGTAGCGGCACCGACCGTTGTCGCGAGGCACTTGATTTGATGGAAGAAAATTTCGATGCCGTGGTCAACATCCAAGGCGACGAGCCTTTTATCAATCCACTGCAAATCAATATGCTTTGCGATTTGATGCAGGAAGACGGCGTTTGTCTCGCATCGTTGGCCAAACGCATTGTTTCGGCTGACGAACTTTTCAGTCCGAATACGGTGAAAGTGGTGATGAGCGCCAAAGGTAATGCCTTGTATTTCAGCAGAAATCCCATGCCTTTCATGCGTAATGTGGAGCATGACGACTGGATGAGAAAAGGCATTTTCTACAAACATATCGGCATTTATGCCTACAAAGCGGAAACGCTTCGCCAAGTGGCCGCCACGCCTGCTTCACGACTTGAAACTTCCGAATCGTTGGAGCAGTTGCGTTGGCTTGAAAATGGCCTGAGCATCAGAATGGGCATCACCGAGGCGGAAAACGTTTCCATTGATGTGCCGGCTGACATTGCCAAGGCTGAGGCTTTTTCAGAAATGAATCATTTTGAATAATCTAAAGTAATCGTTTCATCGCTTCGACAAGCTCAGCGAGCGGCAACAATTAAACAAAAAAACATCACAACAAATAAACAATTCAACAGATAAACAGACAACAACTCAACATCCCTCATGCTCACCATTGCAGAATCCATATCCGACCTTCTTTTCCAGAACGATTTCGTTATTGTTCCTGGTTTGGGGGCGTTTGTCCGCGAAATGGGTTCGGCCAATGTCAATGTCATCACGCATCAGTTCAACCAGCCATCGGCCAACATTGCGTTTGATGCCAATAGACGCGAGGATAACGATTTGTTAGCCAGTTATTTGTCAACAGTCAACAACGTTCCGATAGAGGAAGCGCGTAAGTTGGTGTTGATATTCGTCAACGATTGTTTCAGCAACTTGAAAACGGGCAAGACCGTGGATTTGCCAGGCCTTGGCACATTGTCGTTTAATGCAATGCAGGAGATCGATTTTGAACAGGATAAGTCGGTCAACCGCAACCCTGATGCTTTCGGATTGTGCGATTTTACGGCGGTTCCCGTATTCCAATCGAAAACCAGGGAAGAAATCAAGACCGAAATCGAGCAGCAGCAAAAAGACAAGAACACGCCGATGACGGTTGATAAAAAAGCGGTTCGTAAGGACGATGAAAAGCCGAAACGCCATCTTAGATGGCTTTGGATATTGCTCGCCATCATGGTTTTGGCCGCTGCTTTGTTCTTGCTTAATCATTTCAGAATCATAAAGATAGATTTCGATAAGTGGTTCGATAATAAGGAGCCGATTATGGTTGTTGTTGATACAACAAAACCGATTGAAAAGCCTGCCGTTGTGGATACCATAGTGGCCGACACGCTTCAGATGACGGATAGCATTGTGAATGATACGGTTAGCGTTGTGGCCGATACTATGCAAATCGAAGCATCGCAGGAGTTGCCAGCGCAACAGGAGCCAGTGGTAGAAACGTCTGTTGAGGAAGCCAAGATATTCATCGTTGGCGGATGTTTCTCATCAGAAGAAAATGCAAATAAATTAGTCATTTCGCTGAAAGACAGAGGTTACGAATCGGCGTTTGTGAAGCAACGTGGCAAACTTTGGGATGTGTATTATGGAAAATACCAGACCATGGAAGAAGCGAAACTTGCTTTGAAAGAGATAAAGGAAAATTCGGACAGCAAGGCTTGGATTATGGTTGCAAAGTGATTTTCTAAGAAGTGGAAAGTTGAAAGTTTTAAAGTTGAAAGTTGAAAACTTATTACTGAAAACTGAAAACCGAAAACCGATAACTGATAACCGAAAACCGATAACTGATAACTAAAAAACATGTCAAAAAAGAATAAACTGGAACGTTTCGCCGAGAACAAGACATTCGGCAATTTGTTTGAATACTCCTACGAGCGCATTATGGGGGAGGGTTTCCCTTTGCAGGGCCGTTGGCACGAGGATTTTTTCCATAACGATAACCCGATTGTGCTGGAACTGGGTTGCGGCAAGGGCGAATACACCGTTGGTTTGGCACGGGCGCACAAGGGTATTAATTATATAGGTGTCGACATCAAGGGCGCACGCATCTGGCGCGGCTTGAAGCAATCGAATGAGGAGGATTTGAAAAATGTGGCTTTCATTCGTGCCCGCATTGACCAGATTGAGCATTTCTTCGGAAAGGACGAAGTGGCCGAGATTTGGGTCACGTTTCCTGACCCGCATCCTGGCGAAGGTGAACGCAATGCCCGCCACCGCCTGACTTCGCCCGAATTTTTAGAGCGTTACCGTAAAATCGTCACTTCTGACGGCATCCTGAATCTGAAGACGGATAGTCCTATCATGTATGAGTTTACCTTGCATGATGTGATTGAAAAACAGGGACTTAAACTCTATTACAATTACGATGACCTTTACGCCAACAATGATGACTTGGAAGTGAAAACCATCCGTACTTTCTACGAACAGATGTGGCTCGACCAAGGCCTGACGATTAAATATTTGAGATTTGACATCAATAAAAAATAATAGTCGCATGATTAGACACTGTTAATTTTAGGTGTTTTTGCTGAACAAATAGTTGAATTATGGAAGTGCAGAAAAAAGACAATATGATATTTGCGCCACTTAAAAACAAGTGGTTGGTGCAAAAACCTGAAGAAGAAGTTCGACAGACTTATATTTGCCGTTTGGTTGATTATTATGGCTATAATCTGAATCAGATGGGACAAGAAATACAAGTCAACAACTCCCAGCGTGGTCAAGGTATGGCACGTGCTGATATTGTCATTTGGCGAAATGAGCAAGATAAATTGGAGTCAAACTCACCATTGATTGTTGTTGAGTGCAAGGCAGAAAATGTTACCATACGTCAGGCTGATTACTTCCAAGGCTACAACTATGCAGGTTGGGCTGGAGCCGATTTCTTTGTCACCACCAATTTGAAAGAAACTCGTATCTTCAAGGTTGACAAGTCGAAGATGCCTAAGGAACTGGATGAGATTGCTGACATTCCCAAGGCTGATGTCGCCAATGACAGAAAAAAGATTCAAGAGATACTTAAACAGACCCGTGAATTTACCCGTGAAGAATTCACCCGTATGTTGATGACTTGCCATAATATTATTCGCAACAATGATAAGTTGTCGCCCGAAGCAGCCTTTGATGAAATCAGCAAGATCCTGTTCATTAAGATACGTTATGAAAGACAAAATTCTAAAACTCAGATATTTTCGCTCGACACATTTAAAAAAGACAGAGATAGTTATAATAAATATCGTCCAAAAGATGGGCCTGTGTTCTATCAGTTCTTGTTCCAACAGACAAAAGATGAGTTCAAGAACGACAACCTTTTTGAACCCTCAGAAACCATCCGTATCAGAGAGGATAGTTTTGAGAAGATAGTAAAGGAACTGGAGGTTTACAACCTATCCATCACCAGCGATGATGTGAAAGGCATTGCCTTTGAAAAATTCTTGGGCAAGACTTTCCGTGGTGAACTGGGACAATTTTTTACTCCGCGCACTATTGTCAATTTTATGACAGAGGTGCTCGATCCTATGGAAGGTGAACTTATTTGTGATCCTTGTTGTGGAAGTGGCGGTTTCTTGATAAAAGCCTTTGAATATGTCCGTGAAAAAATAGAAAACGAATTGTCGGAACATAAAAAAGAACTTAAAAACCAAATCTATCCTGAGAATTACGAAGAATTATCTGACAGCCAGAAGGCTGACATTGACAAGAATGTCACGGATGCTTTTGCCAAGATGAACTATGAAATCGACTTGAGCAATCCCAACGGACGGTTGCGCAATCTTTCGTACAATTGCATTTTTGGCACCGATGCCAACCCTCGTATGGCTCGTACCGCCAAAATGAATATGATTATGCACGGCGATGGACATGGTGGCGTGCATCACCACGATGGCCTGCTGAATGTCAATGGCATTTGGGAAAACCGCTTTGACGTCATTCTCACTAATCCACCTTTCGGTCAGCGTGTCAGTAAGGATATGAAGATTAACGAAGCCGACAGGTTTACCGACCAAGACAAAATCAAGGCGTATCGTGAACACTATGGCAAGGAGTATGACAATGCTTTGCGTCAAGTCAATGATAATATTGGGAAACCTTTTTGGGATCTATATGAGACAGGAAAGATGAGCGGCGGACTGACCGAGGTGATGTTTATTGAGCGTTGCATCAATTTGCTCAAACCGGGTGGCCGTATGGGTATCGTATTGCCCGAAGGTGTGCTCAACAACAGCAAGCTGCAAAATGTCCGCGAGCATATTGAGGGCAAGGCTAAGATTCTGCTCATCGTCTCCATACCGCAAGATGTCTTTATTGCTTCCGGTGCCACGGTAAAGCCTAGCTTGCTTTTCTTCAAGAAGTTTACAGACGAAGAACGCATACGTTACGAAAGAGCCATTGAAGACGCTGGCGTGCGTGTGAGAGCCAACCACAATGTGGAAAAGCTGGAATTGCTTAAAAAAATGGAAGCAAAAGGTAAGAATGCCCCATCCAAAGAGGAAAAGAAAGATTTGAAGAATCAGCTGAAGCGCCTTGAAGAGCGCATGGCTGCCGAAACAGTATCGCTCATCAAGGAGCTGTTTGATTATGAGATACCTATCGCTGAGGTTAAGTATGCAGGCATTTCCACTACGGGTGCAACTATCAGCGATGAACTTCCTGAGGTGTGCAAGGCTTTTACGGCCTATCGTAAAGAACACAATTTATGGACATCGGCTGCCAGAAAAGTGTCTTATCGAAAAGATGACCAAGGCAAAATATACCGGCAAACGGTAATGCAAAATGGTGAAGCCCACGAGAGGGAACTCGTTTATGGAAAGGATGAGGAATGATGGACGCATTAAGTTTTGTCAGGTTCAGTGAGTTGCAGAACTGGAGTGTGCTCTATCTCACCACAAAGGCGATTGGGTATAATCGAAATTATACGTTATTTTCCATTGGGTCTTTTCTCCATCGTAGTGATGACTCAATCGTTATCATGGACGAAGAAGAATATATTCAAGTAACTGTACATACAAACAATGGAGGAATAGAAGCACGTGATTTGACTCCCAAATTGGGAAAAGATATTGGCACAAAAAGGCAATATCGAATCCATGAAGGACAATTCCTCATGTCGAAGATTGATGCACGAAATGGCGCATTTGGCATAGTACCATCAGATTTGGGAAATGCTATTGTAACCCAAGATTTTCCAGTATTTAATGTTGATAACTCGAAATTAAATTCTGAATATTTATTGTTGGTCACGACAACAGAACATTTTAAAAAAGTTGCCCAAGATTGTAGTAGTGGAACCACAAATAGACAGCGTATTGACATTAAGAAATTTCTAGCACAACGAGTGCCTCTCCCTTCCAAGTCTCAACAAGATGAAATTGTTGCCAGATACAATCAAACCATAGCTGAGGCTGAAGCTAAAGAAACTGAAGCTGAGCAGCTTGAAAGTGAGATTGAACAGTACTTGATGGGAGAGTTGGGAACAAGTGTTTTAAAATCAGCTTTTAAAAACAGAATAAACTTTGTTAGATTTGCTGATACGGAACGATGGGATGTACCATACTTTATTTCTTCTACAAAAGCTAAGTCGAAATACGAGACGGTAAGCATTACAAACTGTTTGGATCATTTCATGGAAGATATGAATGGCAAGGCAATCCGTATTGAGACAGCAAAATTCCCTGATAGCAATTTTCATTATTTAGGAATGGAAAATGTTGAAAAGAATACTGGTGAATTGATAGACTTGCCTGTTGTCAAAGGTTCGGAGATTAAAAGCCAGACAATACTGATTCCACAAGATTTTCTTATTTATGGAAAGTTACGTCCCTATCTGAACAAATATTGGCTCAATGAAACTCAATTGACGGATATTGTATGTTCTTCAGAGTTTTTTGTGTTTCATGTCAAACCGAGTATAAACACCCTGTATTTCAAATATGTTTTGGCTTCTTCTTTCGTGCAGCAGCAATTATCTGACCAATCAAGTGGAGCAAGAATGCCAAGAATTAATGAAAAGATTTTCAATAATATACAAATTCCCATTCCTCCCATTGATGTCCAAAAAGAAATTGTCGACCATATTTCAGAAATGAAGGCTCGAATCAAATTGTTGAAGCAGGAAGCTGTCACCCTGCGCGACAAGGCATTGAAAGATTTTGAAAATGAAATATTTGAATAAGATATGACCAAAGAAGAATTAAATAGTATTGCTGAATCAATCAAGCAAACAAAAATGCCGAATGAAACTATCACATTAAGGAATATTCTTAATGCATACGGTCGTTCTTCAAGAACAGAACCTGCAATTAATGTAGTTAAATCTTGGCTGTCAAATAATAATTTAATAACAGACAATTCAATCAATCCATTTACACCTTTAGATGTACCGCTTCATATCAAATTTAAATATGTAATTAAGCACACTCATTTTCAATTATATTCATTATGGATTAGCAGCTATCGCAATCTTAACGATTTTTCCATTGACTTTGAACAGACTGATCAATATTGCACTTTGATTGGATTGAATGGCTCTGGCAAAAGTAATGTCTTAGAAGCCATTAGCGAAATCTTCCACAGTTTGTATAAAGGCAAACCTCGTCCATTTGACTACATTTTGCGATATATAATGAATGGAGAGTTTTATGAGATAAAAAATGGCAAAATCAATGGAACACCTGTTACTGATACCCATTTGCCTCGAAATATTGTTGCGTCATATAGCGGTGAGGACAATAGGATGTGGAAGTCGCATTATTGGCCATTTTATCAGGAATATTGCCAACAAATTACAGTTATGCCCAATATTGCAGTGCCAAAAATGTTGGCAGTTGGGCGAAAGCAATGGAATATAGCATTCCTGACATTGCTATATGCACGTAGTTTAAATACCGCAGTGGATGATTTTTTGAAAAGTATCATTCAAACATCCGATTGCCAAATCCATTTAAGATTCAATGATGATAATCTTAAGGATTGGAAAGAGACTATAGGGAAACGTTTTGTCAATGCTCTCAAAGCTAAGGCTGTATATTCTGTTGAAGATTTTACCTTAATTGTTGATAGTTTAGGTTATGTGGATTCTCCTTCAACATTGTTTAATCTGTTGTATCAGGCTACTGCTGAAAGGGGGAATAATCCAATCAGTGATGTTGACATTATTATTGATGGTCATGGCAGTTTAAATGGGCTTAGCGAGGGTGAAAAGAAAATGATTGTGGTGACTACAATAATGGAGATTCTCTCTACCGAACGTAGTCTTTGCCTTTTTGATGAGCCAGATTCTCATGTTCATGTATCACGGAAAATGGAGATGCTAAAACTTATTGATACGGATAACAGGTATTCAGTACTTACCACGCATTCTCCAATGTTCATTGACGAAGATAAGGAAGGAAACGTCCGTTTTATGAATAACGGTAAGGTCGAAAGTGTTGACAAATTGAGGCTAGTTAAACAGTTGTCAGGTGGAACAATTAGCTTAATTGATGCTGCATATATTATTGGTTGGAAAAAGAAAATCCTTTTTGTTGAAGGACAGTATGATAAAAAGTATATAGAAAAAGCCATTGATGTATTGTCTGCCACTTACCCGATTTTTGTGCGTTTGAAACAGAACGTGACCATTCTTTCTATCGGTGGTACAGGAGACACAGAAGCCAAATACGATGAATTAATACGAGGTATCATAGATGAACTAGATAAAGTTGTTTTTCTGTTTGATTACGATGGAAGTAAGAACAAGAGTGGCGGTTTGCGTGGCTGGAATAAGGTATCACAAATTACCGAAACGAATCCATCTTTAGCATCGAAAGTCATTCCATTGTTTTATCAACCTGGATACGGTACGGATTTTGATTCAGAATATCCTAACGACGTTAGCTCAATTAAAGATGTGGATTCCTGTATGGTTGAAGATTTATTTAATGAAAATGATTATGAGACCGAAATCGCACAAGTTACATCGTCTAAAACACACAAGGATTTTAGGTGCATCAAAAAATCAACAGCTGAAAAAATCAAAGAATTCATTGAACAGAATTATTCCAAATTCACAAACTATAGTGGTTTTGAACCTGTATTAAAAAAGTTAATTGAAGTTTTTAATTTAAGCTGATTTTTGTCGTTCAACAGAATGGATTTACACAGAGCTCGATTTGTTATGAAAACCACAAAAATAGAATGGACAGATAAGACTTGGAATCCAATTACGGGATGCACAAAGTATTCTTTGGGTTGCCAGCATTGCTATGCCGAAACGATGTCGCGTAGGCTTAAAGCTATGGGACTTGAGAAATATGCTCACGGATTCAACCTTACATTGCATGAAGACTGTCTTGATGAGCCTAAAGCATGGAAGAAGTCGCATAATATTTTTGTGTGCTCAATGAGCGACTTGTTCCATAAGGATGTGCCTGACTGGTTTATTGACAAGGTGATGCAAACTATTTTAGAGACACCTCAGCACCGATACCAGATCCTGACCAAGCGAGCAGAGAGAATGGCGAATTATTTTGCGAGTCATGCTGTACCTGAAAATGTGTGGCTGGGGGTCACAGTTGAAGCTCCCGAAGTAAAGTTTAGAATTGACCTTTTGCGGCAATTGCCCTCAGTAGTGAAGTTTTTATCATGCGAACCTTTAGTTAAAGACTTGGAAGAGATTAATCTTGAAGGCATAGATTGGGTAATTGTAGGTGGAGAGAGTGGACCGCAAGCACGTCCAATGGCAAAAGAATGGGTGGAAAACATCAAAACGCAAGTAGAACAATCGGAAGCCGCATTTTTCTTCAAACAATGGGGCACTTGGGGCAGCGATGGCGTCAAACGCAATAAACATGCAAATGGGAAACTGCTTGACGGTAAAGTGATGCAGGAAATGCCGAAATGATAACATGTAAAATATTTATAATCAGATATAAATCTTTAAATCTTAAATTTTGAATTTTTAAATACAAAATTATGTATACCGACGAACATCAACTATACATCGCGCATAGCGAGAATGGTCCTATCAACCTGATAGGCAAAATGGCCAACCGCCACGGACTGATTGCTGGCGCAACAGGTACCGGAAAAACCGTCACATTGCAAGTCATTGCCGAATCGTTCAGTCAGGCGGGTGTGCCTTGTTTCATGGCCGACATGAAAGGCGACCTTTCGGGTATCAGTCAGGCGGGTGCCATGAGTAGCTTCATCGAAAAACGCTGCCCTGAATTTGGCATTTCCAATCCGCAGTTTGCCGGCTGCCCGACACGTTTCTTCGATGTGTTTGGCGAGCAAGGCTACCCGATGCGTGCCACCATTTCATCGATGGGACCGCAACTTTTGGCCCGTCTTATGGAACTCAACGAAACCCAGGCTGGCGTGCTGAATGCCGTGTTTCGCATTGCCGATGACAACAACCTGCTGCTCATCGACTTGAAGGACCTGCGCCTGATGCTCGATTTCGTGGGCAAAAACGCATCGAAGTTCACAACGGAATATGGTAACATTGCTTCTGCAAGCATTGGCGCCATCCAACGTGCCGTGCTGCAACTCGAAAGCGAAGGCGGCGACAAGTTTTTTGGTGAGCCGGAATTCAATATCGAAGACCTTTTTGCCGTTGAAAACGGTAAGGGCGTGATGAATGTGCTGACCGCCGACCGACTGATGCTGAATCCGAAACTGTATTCCACTTTCCTGCTTTGGCTGATGACGGGACTCTATTCGCGTCTGCCCGAAGTCGGCGACTTGGAACTGCCTAAACTGGTGTTTTTCTTCGATGAAGCTCACATGCTTTTCGATGGCACTTCTAAGGCTTTGGTGGATAAAATCGAGCAGGTCATCCGCTTGATTCGTTCAAAAGGCGTTGGCATTTACTTCATTACGCAGGTGCCGAACGATGTGCCGGCCAATGTTTTGGCGCAACTTGGCAACCGCGTCCAGCACGCTTTGCGTGCCTTTACGCCACAAGACCAGAAAGCCGTGCGCGCTGCCGCCCAGACTTTCCGCGTCAATCCGGCCTTTAAGACCGAGGATGCCATTATGGATTTGGCCACAGGCGAGGCCCTCGTTTCGTTCTTGGATGAAAAGGGTTCGCCATCAGTCGTTGAACGTGCCAAGATTCTCTTCCCTTTGAGCCAGATTGGTGCCATTACTGCCGGTCAAAGACTTGACATTCAGAATGCTGCTCCTGACCATATCAAGGAATACCTGAATTACGTCGACCGTGAAAGTGCCTACGAAGTGCTGACCGAAGTAAACCAGCAATTGGAAGAAGCCAAACAGCAGGAATTGCAGGCCATCGAAGAAGAAAAGGCCTTGAAAGCCAAGGAGAAAGAAGAAGCCAAGGCTGCCAAGGAAAAGGAAAAGAGCGAGAAGAAGAGCAAAGGCATCAAGCGCACCATTTTGGGCACGATGATTGGCGCTGCCGCTTCAAGTTTTGCCCGCAGCATCGGGACACAGGTGGCAAAGAGCATTGGCGGCTCGAAGAAAACCACAAAGGCAAAATCATCGAAAAAAAGCGAAGAATCGGTGTTAGGCAAGGCCGCCAAGAAAGCCGCTCAGACGGCCACTTCCACTGCAACACGAAAAATTACGGAAGAAATCCTGAAAGGAATCTTCAAATAAGAATCGCGAATTTAAGCGAACACAAATGAAACGGATTGTCTGGATGTTTTTCCATTCGGGCGATCCGTTTTGCTTTTTTTATCTGAAAGTATTTTGTGATATAATTCGTAGATAATTTACGGTTCAAAAAAATCATATTCCGCCAAGGCGGGAGAGAGTAAATTCGGAGTAAATTTTTCGAGTAAATTTTGAGTAAATTTCTTTTCGTGCGCCAGCCAATCCATGTCAATTTATGCGCTTTGCTCCCTGAGCTTGTCGAAGGGCGCATTTGAAATTTAATTTGTGTAATCTGTATAATCTATAATTCGTTAAAAATCAAAGTAATAAGCGCAATCTGTGGTTTAAAAAACCTCTGCGGAAATCAGCGGCATTAGCGGGAGAAAAATTCATCCTTAAAATTTACAAAATAGAGCCGTTCCTGGGCGCGTGTGACTGCCGTGTAAAGCCAGCGGACATCGTCTTTCTCCAACTCGTCTTTCAGGTTGAAAGAGGAATCGATGAACACGTCTTTCCATTGGCCGCCTTGGGTCTTGTGGCAGGTGAGGGCGTAGGCGAATTTCACTTGCAAGGCATTGAACCACGGGTTTTTCTTCATCTCCTTGTAACGTTCGCGGCGGCTCGGAATGTCCATGTAATCTTCCTCAACAGCATCGTGCAGCCTTTGGCTTTCCTCGTCAGTCAGTGAGGCACTTTCGCTGTTCAGCGTGTCCAAAATGATTTTCACTTCCAGATTGGGCGCATCGGGATAATCTAAGAAACTCAGCTCCACATCAGCGAAACGGAATCCGTACATTTCCTCGTAACGGCGGATTTTGCGTATCTCGGCCATGTCGCCGTTGGCAATGAAACTGATGTTCTGGTTGCCATCGGCCCAAAAGTAATTGTTTTTCACAATCATCAGGCGGTCGCCGGTGGCGATTTCTCCTTCAATGTTCAGGATTCGGCTCCTGATGGCCTGATTGAAAAGATTTGTCCTTTTGTTTGATTTGCAGATGATTACGGTTTCGGTGTTGTGCTCGGCATCGAAGGCTTGATAGAGCAATTCCTCGAAGGTCTCAGGCTCAATGCGTGTGGTGTCGCCGAAATCCTTGATGTTGAAAAGCGGCAATTCGTATTCGTAAAGGTTTTCGTTGAGCAATTGCCGAAGGTGCGTTGCATTGGAAAGAATGCCCGACTCCAAAGCCTGACGCATGACTTCAGTGAGTTCGTAGGTGGCAATGGTGACTGGGAATTCGCTTTTAAGGTAGTCGATGTCCAAGGCGGGACTGTGGTCGCTGCCGACGGGAGGCAGCTGCGCCGCATCGCCGATGAGCAGCAACTTGCAGTTGTCGCCGCTGAAGACGTATGACAAAAGGTCGTCAAGAAGGCTGGCGTTGCCGAAGTCGCGCTGTTCGCCAATCATGGAGGCTTCGTCGACGATGAAAAGCGTGTTCTGAAATTTGTTTTCGGCGCGGCCAACACGGATGCTTCCATCGGGGAAAGTCATCACTTGATAGATGCGTTTGTGAATGGTGGTGGCATACTGTTTCGTGTAGCTGCTGATGACTTTGGCGGCACGGCCTGTGGGCGCCATCAGCACGTATTTCATGCCGATTTGCGGCAGCGTTTCTACCAAAGCCGTCACCAAAGTCGTTTTTCCGGTTCCGGCATAACCGCGCAGAATGTAAGTTGGATTTTCTTTCTGAGAAAGCAGGAAAGCGGAAAGATGGCGCAAAACGGTGGCTTGGCCTTCGGTTGGCTCAAAGCCGAAGGAGTCTTTCAGTCGCCAGAATAATTCTTCCCTGCTGAACATGATTTAGAACGGATAGCCAATGCCGATGTTGAAGTTCCAGTTGCGGTATTTACCGTTGAAACGCCAGCGGCTTCCGCTTTCATCGCGGTATGGATTGAGCATGGCCATGGCAATGTCGGCTCTGAGGACAATGAATTTTATGTCGAATCGCAAGCCGATACCCGCATCCATAGCCAATTGCTTGTAAAAAGTATCGAACTCGAAATTGCCGTCAGGCAAGGCTTCGTTGGCAGTGTAGGTCCACACGTTTCCGGCATCGACAAAAACGGCACCTTTTACGATGTCGTAGATCGGGAAACGGAATTCGGCGTTCATTTCCAACTGCAAGTCACCGATTTGTTCCAAATCGTTTTGTGTGGGTATATAGGCACCAGGTCCCAAGCTGCGGTAACGCCAACCGCGCATCCCGTTGGCACCTCCGGCATAGAAACTGCGTTCGAAAGGCATGTCTTTCGAGTTTCCAAATGGAATGCCAAGGCCTATCTGTTCACGGAAAACGAGCCACGTTTCGTTGTGAATCAGGATGTGCTGCCTGAAATCAAAATTACCTCTGACATATTGCGCATAGCGTATGCCGAACAATTCATGGTGGGCTTCGTTTTCATCGATAAGGTTTGTCTTGTTGAAAAGCGAAATGAGGTTCCCGCTTGTTTCGAAATCGGTGCGCAAATAGATGAAACTGCCTTTGCGGTATAGGTTTTGCGTATTGTAGACGAATGAATAACGTAGGCCGAAAATCAAATGGTCGGTGTATTGGTCTTTTTTCCTTTGATTGTATTCTTGGTCGAGAATCCGCTTGAAATCTTTATTCAGATTGCTGATTTTCACCGTATTGAGATAAATCGGGGTAAGGAAGTGCTGTAGACGCATGTTGCTTTTCCAATCGAAACCGTAGGAAGCCTGAATGATGTACCGGGTGTAGTAATACCTGACTTGTCCGTTAAAACCGAGCGTGATGTTTGTCTTTGGCTGATAGTCGCGAGCAAAATTGCGCAAAGGGAAAGGACTAAGGAATTTCGGGAAAATGAGACTTGCCGTGAGACCGAATTCTTTCGTGTTGAACAGTTTGTCGGCACGGTCTAACGTGTCGAGGCTGATGACTTTCTGGGCTTCAAGGCCGCCTCTCAGACTTATCTGCAGGATTTCGGCGCCACGGAAAATATTCCTGTTGGTGTAGGATAGACCGCCTTTTATGCCGAGGTCGCTTTCGGCTCGTGTGCCTTCCAACTGAAACGTGTAGGAATGCCTGTCGACTTGTTGCATCGTGATGCGGCAATCCAAAAGGTTGGCGGTGTCGGGGGCATTGGGCACCGTGTCGAAGGTTATGTTGATGTTGTTGAAAGCCTTGAAATTGTTGAGGGCATTGTAGGTTTGGGTGACGCGCCGCAAACTGTATGGCATTCCCGTCTGAATCTGAATGGCTTGCGAAAAGGTCTGCGGCTTTATCATGGGCTTGCCGAAATAATAGAATTTAAGCTTGTTAGGCTCTTTTTTACGTCCCACTTCGACAGTGATGCTGTCGGTGCTTGTCGGTTCAACACCTTGATAATTCAAGATGTAATTGGGATAAATGCTGATGCTGTTGATGACGTATTGTTTGTGGGGCTGCGTGGAGCCGTCGGCTTCGTTTTTCATGTCGGCAATTTTCATGGTGACGGAAAGCGTGTGGTTGTGAAAATTGCTGTCCACTTCGTAAGTGATGTTGTCGCGTGTGAAATAGTAATAGCCTCTGTTGCGCATCATTTCCGTAATCTGGTCGCGGATTTCGTTTAGCTTGTATTCATCGTAAATGTCACCTTCCTTGATGGGATAAGCAGGTGCAATGCGATGCACATATCTGGAAATCAGCGTGTCAGAAATTTCGTATTTAAAAGCGTTGATGGTATAGGGCCGCCCCAATTTCACATTATAGATGACAAAAGCCTTGAACCGTCGTGTCTTAACCGAATTCGTGACTTTTGAATTGAAATATCCGACATGGTCGAGGTAGCGTTCCATTTGCTGTGAAGAGTAGTCGGCACTGTTCTTTTCGTAATAAAACGGTTCCTGTCCTACGGTTTCGTTCAGCCATCTCATTGTTTTTTTGTCGGTCTTGTCTTTCGTGACATAATAAACCCACGGCTTCAGATTCAGGCTTATGAGGCCTCTGTAAGGTTTCTGGGTGATGTAATTGGAAAGCTCCGATTCGCTGACATCGAATTTTGCCGAGTCAATGATGATATAGTTCTGCCTGACAAGATATTGACCTTGAGGGACATGATGCCTCAGGGAACAGGAAGAGAGCAAAAAGGCTGTCAACAGCAAAAATATGATATAAAAACCTTTGCGGCGCATCGGACCAATTTTGCCGCAAAGGTAAGAATAAATCGTTTATTAGAGACGGTTTTGGCTTTAATGAAAAATACAAATTATGACACTGATTAACAGACAGCTCCTGCGTGGAGAAAAAAAGTCACGGTCAGAACTGACCGTGACTTTCAACTTTACTAACCTGAGACACTTATCGTGACTCGGCATGTTTCTTCGATTTCTTCCTGTCTTTTGCCCAAAGGCCGTAAACTTCGCTCACATTGCCTGCCGTGGTGAAAGCGTTGATTTCGTTCTTGTTAAGGAATTCCATCAGCGATGAGAACTCGTCTTTGGTCAAAAGGGCTTCCAATTCGATGGATTTTTCGTTGGTGTAACCGCCAATCACTTCGTAAAGCGTGCAGCCGCGTTTCAGGTCATCGATGATGTAACGACGGACACGGTCGTAGTCTTTCGTAACGACACAGACACGCTTACGGTTGTTGAGGCTTGCCGTGAAATAGTCGACCACAAGGCCGTTAATCCAGGTACCAATCAAACCGATGACGACCATACGGAAAGGATTGATGGCGAAAGCCGAAAGGCAGATGATGGCACCGGCAATGCTCACCGATTTACCAATATCGAAGTGCAAGTATTTGTTCACGATTTTTGCCAAAATATCGAGGCCGCCTGTTGAAGCATTGATAGAGAACATGATGGCTTGAGCCGCACTCAACATCAACACGAAGCAGCAAAGGTCGAACCAAGGGTCACCCATGACTGACTGTGCGCCGGTGACAGGATTATCGGTGGCAAAAGTCTGCCAAGGCAAAACGGCATTCCAAAAATCGGTCAAAGGACCGAGAATCATGGCCGAATAAACCGTCTTGGCACCAAACTCCTTATCGATAAGGAAATAAGCCAAAACGAGCAGAATGGCATTGATGACCATGATGACGACAGAGAGGCTAAGATGAATGCCCATGTTCTCAAAAATGCCACACAACACAATGGAGAAACCCGAAATGGTTCCCACAATCAGTTTACTCGGGACAAGGAAATAATAGACGGCTGCTGCGGTCAAAAGCATGCCCAAGGTCATGATAATGAGTTCGACCCAGAACTTTTTGGTGCCCAATGTTTGGGCAACCGTACTGAAAAACTTATTCATATCTAACTAATTACTAAATATTTAATTAAAAAAATACAAGCTCAAAAAGCGGCTGCAAAGAAACGGAATATTTTCCAATTTCCGTCCTTTGTTGCAAAATAAAATGTACTTTTGTGCTTTAATTAAATCTAATCCAAACAATCTATGAAAATCATAGCCATTTGCGCCATTGAGCAGGAAGCCGTGAAATTTGAGCTTCCAAATGCCGAAATCCATTTCATTCAGGGCGGTGTGGGCAAAACCCTTTCCGCATTTCATCTCACCAAAGCCATTTGCGAAATCAAGCCTGACATGGTCATCAATTTCGGAACGGCTGGAACCGTAAGACACAATGTCGACGACATTATCGTCTGCAACCGTTTTGTTGACAGGGATTTACGGAAAGTCAGCATTGACTGCATTGAAAGCGAATATCAATTCGAACCTATTAAAGGTCTGCCGTTTTTGGAGAAAGTCAAGGAATACGGAACCTGCAACACGGGCGACAGTTTCGTCACCGAATTGGCCGATTTGGAAGGCGATGTAGTCGATATGGAAGCCTTCGCCGAAGCCACGGTTTGCCACGAAATGAACATTCCTTTCGTCTCCGTGAAATGCGTCACCGACGTCATTGGACAAAACTCCGTGAAACACTGGGAGGACAAACTGGCTGATGCACGGGAAGTGCTGAAGGCGTTTTTCAGCCTATAACACGGATAATATTAAATCGAACACGGATTAAACGGATTGACACGGATTCGTTTTGCGGGCAAAACATTTTCCGTGTCCTAATTCTGTAGAGACGTAGCGCGCTACGTCTCTACTATTTTCAATGCCTAAGGGGGAACGGGCAGAAACGACATACCCAAATGAATTTTCCATATAGATAACCGCAAAACGAAAGTGGCTTGAAAAAATGTACACATTCGGCAAAAAGTCGTTTGAAAAAATGTAGAATTTATAAAAAAGTCATTTGAAAAAGTGTAATTTTGCAGCGTTAAAACTCTACAAACAAGATGCTTGCAAGAAAAATCGAAAATACATTGTTAAAATGGAAACAAGCACAAGGTCATAATCCATTGGTCATCATGGGCATACGCCAATGTGGGAAGACCTTTATCGCCATGGAATTTGCAAACAGCAACTACGAGCATGTCGTTTATATAAACTTCATCAAACAGCCGGAACGGATTATGGCTTTTAACGGCTCAAAGGACGTAGAAAACATTCTGCTCAATCTCTCTTCACAAATGTCCAATGCCAGATTCGTACCAAACAAGACCTGCATCATTCTCGATGAAATCCAAGATTGTCCCGATGCCCGCACTTCACTCAAGTTCTTTAAGGAAGATGGCCGTTTCGATGTGATTGCAACAGGCTCTCTTTTAGGCATTTCAGGTTACGGAGAAAAACAAAAGAAAGCAAAGAAGCAACAAGAGGACATCCTTTTAGGAAAAAATTCCGTTCCCGTCGGTTATGAAACCATTATCGAAATGTATCCTCTTGATTTCGAAGAGTTTTTGTGGGCAAACGGTATCAGCAGCGAAGTGATTGACGTCTTGAAAAGATGTTTCCAATCCGAAAACCCAGTGCCGGAAGGGATTCATGTTGCAATGAAAAATTTGCTTTACCGCTACATCGCCGTAGGAGGGCTTCCATCAGCAGTAAACAAATTGTTGGAAACCAACAACATGGGAGAAGTTGATAAAGTTCTCAAGTCAATCATCAGGGAATACAAAGACGACATGGTTAAATATGCTTCAGACGATGACAAGCCACGCATCAGGGAATGTTTCGAGTCGGTGCCACGGCAATTGTCAAAAGAAAACAAGAAATTTCAGTTTTCCAATGTCAAGCCTGGCGGAAGAAGTTCAATGTATCTCGGTTCATTGCAATGGCTTGAAGACGCAGGCATTGTGCAGCGATGCTACAACACTGAAATAACCGAATTGCCATTGGAAGGGAACGCTATCGATAATGTATTCAAGGTTTATGTCACCGACATCGGTATTTTAATTACAATGTTAGGAGCTTCTACCCGCGCAGACATTCTTCAAGGAAATCTTGGCGGATTTAAAGGAGCTATTTTCGAAAACCTAATGGCCGAAACGCTGCACAAAAAACAGCAAAACCTTTATTATTACCATAAGGATTCGGGCCTTGAACTCGACTTTTTGATTCGCTATGGCAATCAATGCGTTCCTGTGGAAGTCAAAGCCAATTCAACACAAGCCAAAAGTCTGTCAACCGTCATGAAACATCCCGAAAAATACCACATCAGCCAAGCCTTTAAGTTCGGCAACTATAACATTGGCCGGGAAAATGGAGTTTTGACTCTGCCAACATACATGCAATTTCTATTAAACCTTGAACCCAAGGAAATGCAATTGGAACCCTTCAATGCTAACGCCATCAATCAACTTGCAGCAGCATTCCTTCATTCTCAGGAAAACGACTGACATTTAGAATTCTGTAGAGACGTAGCGTGCTACGTCTCTACTATTTTCAATGCCTGACGACAAATTGGCAGATGCGATAAGCTTTTTGTGCATCGGTGACGCGAAGCAGATAAAGCCCATCGGTCAAAGTGCTGACATCCAATGTTGCCGTTCCGTCGCAGCCATGCAAATTGCGTTGCATGACTCTCACGCCCAACACATTGAATATTTCAACTTCTTCGAAGTGTCCGCCTTCGATGCACAAAGTGCCTTGCGTAGGATTTGGATAAACTACGAAACCGTTTTCCGACACTTCGTCAACTGCCATATCAAGTCCCATGAGGATTGGGAAACCGCTGTTATGGTTTTCTTCATCCATATTCCATACATCGGTATTATCGTTGAGCGTGGCCACAAAATCAGGTGTCCGCATGGCATCTTCAGCCATTGCAACACCTAATCCATTTGCCCCGCAAGTATTCAGATAATAGCAATTACTTACAGAATCCATTCCGGCTCCTTGTCCGACAACACCGCCCGTAAAGCCATCCAGCCCATCAATGTCGCCAACATTGTAGCAATTGTGGAGATTAATGCCATCCGAAGTACTGTACCCTAGGCCCAAAATGCCGCCACAACCTTTTGCTTCAACTTTTCCTTCCGCCAACGCAGTAACAGAACCGGTGTTGTAGCAGTTTTCAATGTTTCTTATGCCCATGATGCTGCCAACGATGCCTCCTGCAATGGCTCCTTTCGAAATCACATCACCTGTATTATAAGATTGCTCAATTCTGCTATTGGATCCTGCAATACCGCCTGCGGAATATTCCGCCGTTACTTTTCCTTTGTTGTTGCAGCGTTTCACACTGCCTCCTTGACCGACAATGCCTCCGGCCATTCCTGTTCCGTATATTTCAGCATAATTAGTGCAATCAGAGATCAAGGCCCGCGAATAACTAGACACTAAGCCGACAATGCCGCCCGTATCCTCTCCTTTAATATAACCACTGACAATACGGATATTTTTCAATACGATAGTGTCAGACACTTTGCCAAACAGTCCAGCATAACTCTTGCAATCCACATAAATATTGGAAATGGCATAATCACCGCCATCGAAATTGCCCGAAAAATAACTATAAGCAACATGTTTATCTTCCCTTTCGCAACCATCTTCATAATAATAGAATGAACCAATAGGATCCCAACGCAGGTCTTCACTGCCATTGAGGTCAATATCTGTGGTAAGTTTAAAATACAAATCTTTCGTACTGAAGCCTTTGTTGACCACATACGAAAGCATGGCCAGCTGATCGGCACTTTCAATAAGATAAGGACTTTCTTCGGTTCCTTCGCCGCGCGTCCACATTTCGCGGCCGCCATGCCAGACACTCGTCTGCGCCACGGCAAGATTGCCTGCAAAAAGCAAGGCTATAATGAAATATATCTTTTTCATAGTTGTAATTCTTTGAATTTGAAACAATAAACTTTCATATTACTTTTTCAGGCCATTGAAGAAAAACTCCCTGACATGGTCGATGAATTCGCCTCGGCGTTCCATAGCCGACTGGCTTTCGTTTTTCCACACTGTGGTAAGTGCAAAATCGATTTCCTGCATTTCCTGATAACCTAAATTGAAAGGTCCCATTGAGCCAACGCCACGACGGTCATATGGATCTTTATCGCAATATTCTTCAGTCCAATATTTTCCTTCAGTATTGAAACCATCTTGAGGGGCAATACCGTCCGTGCCTAAATTGACCGGATCCGAATCGCCCGGATACATGAAATGACATGCTGGGCCGGAATAATCGCACCCATACCCTACAGTTGAACCATCACCGCCCCTCATGCGCATCATGTTATAATAATCATTGACATATTTGGGAAAATGCTCATTATATTGTGCTTGATAGCAGAAATTGCACAGCCCCAGACGTTCGTCATCGGCAATGCCATTGCCGAAATTGATACCATTATAGGCGAACTTGTCGTTAGGAAACTCCTCGTTGAAAAGATGTTCGCCAACGCCATCGAAAGCAGGATTATCGCGGCCATCGGCTTCCACGCGCGGACCTGCCAACACCGTTACAACCTGCACGGGAGGATTACTACCGTATGCAAAAGGCTGGCCTTCACCATCCGTAGGAGTAGCGTTATAGCCATAGAACGAACCGCGTTGCACATCGCAACCTATAAAGTCGTCATAACCATCACCAATATCAAAATCGGCAAACAAACCAGCATAGCACAATGAATATTCAGATGCGCGCCTGTTGAAACACTTGTAGTTGAAGAAGATGGTGTTATTGATGGCTTCATCTTCGGGAGCATCGAAGGCATACACCATGGCATGAACTTCAAGGCCAATACTCTGACCGAAGGTTTCCGTATGCTCACACGCATCGTTGAAAATGAAAAACAGGCACTGGTCGCCCTTGATGTCGGGATAGTCGCCATCGGCAGGCACATAACGCCCGTCGCCGTTGACATCGACAAAAGGCGCCAGATTCGGGGCAAAGCCTTCATCACCATGAGCCGGCCATTCGAGAATGTCCTTGGGAATCTCGTAACCACTATCGCCATGATGAGCGATGAACTGTTCGATTTCGGTTCGCGTAAGATTCCAAATGCGCATGTATTTCATTTGGGTCATAAGGTCGTTTGTGCCATAATCCTGTCTCAAAGGCCCCATCACAAAATCCCTACCCATATTATTGTAATACGTTCCCGAAAGATGAAGTTGATTGGCAATATCCACTGCGCCAAACCAAAACGAAAACTGAAAAAATGTCTGGCAGCCGCTGCCTTGCGGCACTTCATACCACGGACAAGGGTTGGGTTGGCCCGATTGGTAAGACCATTCCGAAGGCGGCATAATGGAGCCATTGCCCAAGATGGTAGCCCGAATGTTGTTAATGTCGAGATGCGAGATAGGCGGAGTCTGGGCCTGAAGCACTCCGCACAGGCCAAAGGCCAAAAGAAAAGCTAATGTCTTTTTCATAATGCAAAGTATTTAGTGAGTAATTAATTTCGCAACAAAGATAGAGAAAAAAACATACGAAAGGCAAAAAATGTCAAAAAAGTCCAAAAGGCAAACAATAAAGCCGCCACCTCGACAAGCTCAGTGAGCTAAGTATCTCGCAATTTTATTGTCTGCAAGTCCAAATATCTAAATGTCCAAATGTCCAAAAGTCAAATTGTCCATTCACAATTTATTACTACCTTTGCATAAAATATCAAACGATGAACTTATTAGACTGGCTCCCGATAACGAAAAAAGAGACCGACCTGCGCGGCTGGGACGAGGTGGATGTGGTTTTCATCACGGGCGATGCCTACGTTGACCATCCGGCCTTTGGCGCTGCCGTCATCGGGCGCGTCTTGGAACACGCCGGCTATCGTGTCGCCTTGATTCCGCAGCCCAACTGGCGCGATGACCTCCGCGACTTCAGAAAATTCGGCAAGCCGCGCCTGTTTTTCGGCGTTTCCGCCGGTTGCATGGATTCGATGGTGAACCACTACACCGCCAACAAGCGCCTCCGCTCAAACGATGCCTACACGCCAGGCGGCGAAGCCGGTTTCCGCCCCGATTACGCAACCGTCACCTACTGCAACATCCTGAAAAAACTCTATCCCGATGTGCCCATCGTCATCGGCGGCATCGAAGCCTCGCTGCGCCGCGTGACGCATTACGATTATTGGTCGGATACCTTGAAGCCCAGCATTTTAGTCGATTCGAAAGCCGACTTGGGCGTTTACGGCATGGGCGAAATCACCATTATTGAAATTGCCAAGGCCTTGGAGCAAGGCAGGAAAATCAACGAACTGACCGACATCAAGCAGACGTTTTTCCTGCAAGACAAGAGCACTCCCCTACCCGATTTTAATGGTCAGACCATCGAATTGGTCTCGCACGAAACCTGTCTGAAAGACAAACGACAATACGCTTCCAATTTCAAGCACATTGAAGAGGAATCGAACAAGAAAATTGCTGCACGGCTAATACAGGAAGTTGGCAGTCAAAGGCTTATCATCAATCCACCATTGCCGACTTTCACTGAAGCACAAATTGATGCTTCGTTTGATTTGCCTTACACAAGACTGCCGCACCCGAAATATGCCAAACGCGGCACAATTCCGGCCTACGAAATGATTCGCCATTCCATCAACCTGCATCGCGGCTGTTTTGGCGGCTGTGCCTTCTGCACCATCTCTGCGCACCAAGGCAAATTCGTCGCTTCACGCAGCAAGGAATCCATCATGAAAGAAGTGGAAAAAGTCGTTGAAATGGAAGACTTTAAAGGCTACATCAGCGACTTGGGCGGACCTTCGGCCAACATGTACCGCATGAAAGGCAAAGATGAAAGCCTTTGTGCCAAATGCGCACGGCCAACTTGCTTGCAGCCAACGGTTTGCAAGAACCTCAACACCGACCATCATCCGCTTTTGGAAATCTACAAAGAGGTTGACCAGCATCCAAAAGTCAAGAAAGCTACCATCGGTTCGGGCATCCGCTACGACCTTTTCCTGCACGAAAGCAGTGCCGAGGAAAACCGAGCCATGGGCTACGATGAATATTTCCGCCAGCTGGTGACGCGCCATGTCAGCGGACGCCTGAAAGTGGCCCCCGAACACACCTCCGATGCCGTGCTGAAACTAATGCGCAAGCCATCATTCGACATGTTCGTGAAACTGAAAAGGAAATTCGACCTCATCAATGAAAAGGAAAACCTAAAACAGCAACTTATACCCTATTTCATTTCCTCCCATCCCGACTGTTATCTGGAAGACATGGCCGATTTGGCCGTGAAGACCAAGGAACTCGGCTACCATTTGGAACAAGTGCAAGACTTCACGCCAACACCTATGACTTTGGCCACCGAGATTTACTACTCAGGCTACAATCCCTACACTTTGGAACCTGTTTTCGTGCCCAAGACCAAAGACGAAAAGCTGGCCCAGCAACGCTTCTTTTTCTGGTACAAGCCCGAAAACCGCGAATGGGTGAAAAACAGTCTGCGCCGCATGGGTCATACCGATTTGATAAAAAGGCTGTTTGGAAAGTAACTTGTTCATCTTTAAACAAAAAATAATATTTTTGCCGAAAAATAATCATCATGCCAGAAATAAGTAGATTTTTAGGAATTATCATAACAATGAATTTCAGCGAACATAACCCACCACATTTTCATGTCCGCTACAATGAATATGAAGCTGCCATCAGAATTGACAATCTTGGCATACTTATTGGAGACTTGCCGCCAAAAATATTCGGTTTAGTCGCAGAATGGGCAAAGATGCATCAAACGGAGTTGAAAGAATGTTGGGATAAATCCCATAATGGAGAAATTATCAAAATCAAACCTTTAGACTGATTATCATGAACTACGATTTGGAAAAAATTGAATATCAACACGATTTCATTCTGAAAGTCACATTCAAAGATGGGACTTCAGGATTCGTCGATTTTGCAAAAGAAATCAATTCCATCAAGCCATATAACGCACTGAATGACATCAATTTATTTAAAAGCGCATACATTCATCCGGAGTTGCACACTCTGACTTGGTCTGACGATTTGGACTATGATCCAATCCTTCTTTATTACAAAGCAAACAACATTCCTTTCCCTGAATCTTGGGAAATAACAGCGTAAATTCTAACAACAACATAAAATGAATAAAAAACACATTTTCGGAGCAGCAATGCTCATCGTGGCCATGGTTTTCGCTGGCTGCGGCAACAAAAATCAGAAAAATGAAGAAGCGAAACCTGAAGAGGAAACTACAACTGAAGTGAAGCAAGCCAAGCGTTTGCTCCTCATCGTCGATCCGCAAATCGATTTCACCACGGGCAGCTTAGCCGTCAATGGCGGATGCGAAGCCATGGATAATCTCATCGAGGCTTTCCAAAGCGGTCTGGCAAGAAACTACGACAGGATTTTCGTGTCCCAAGATTATCATCCTGCCAACCACTGCTCTTTCGTTGAGCAAGGCGGTGTATTCCCACCTCACTGCGTACGAGACACCAAAGGATCGAAAGTTTATCCTGACCTTCAAGATGAACTTGAACATGTAAATGGTATCGAAGTCGAATATCTTACCAAAGGCGACAAGGCCGATGTGGAAGAATTCTCCATCCTGAAAAACCAAAAGTCGTGCGAACACATCAAGGAAATGATTAAGGCCGAAGAATATGCCGGCATCGACATTTGCGGCATCGCTTCCGACTATTGCGTCTATGAAACCTTGAAAGACCTTCTTGAGTTTTATCCAGCCGAAAAAATCCGCGTCGCCACCAACTGTGTTGCAGCTGTTGCCGACAACGAAATTCTTCCAAATTTCATGGCCGAAAAAGGCATTGAAGCCATCGAATTTTAATTGATAACGAGTAATTGCGGGATTATGGCTGACAATAACCGTAGTCCCGCATTTAATAATTAGATTTCCGCCTGCGCGGAAATGACGGTCTCAAAAAAGGCCGTCAAAAAGTCCAATCGTCTAATTGTCAAAAAGTCCAATTGTCCCAAAATCCCTAATCATGTCCAAATTCAAAGATTTCTGCTCGCGCAAAGGCGTCGATATGACCTGGAAAGCCTATTTCGTCGATGCCTTGGGCGCAATGGCTTTAGGCTTGTTCGCCTCTCTGCTCATCGGAACGATTTTCCAGACCATTGGCGACAAGACCAACATTGAGGCTTTCGCCACCATTGCCAAATATGCCAAGCAAGCCACAGGTGCCGCCATTGCCGTCGCCATAGCTTACACCTTGGGCTGCAAAGGCTTGGTGCTTTTCAGTGCCATTGCCGTTGGCATTGCAGGAAACGAATTGGGCGGCCCGATGGGTGCTTACATTGCCGTCATCGTGGCCATCGAATTGGGCAAAATGGTCTATAAGGAGACGCAAGTCGATATTTTGGTGACGCCAGCAACGGTCATCATTAGCGGTGTGCTGATTGCCTTTGCCATCGGTCCAACTATCAATGCCGTAATGACTGCCTTGGGCGCTTTCATCGAAAAAGCCACCGTGATGCAGCCTTTCCTGATGGGCATCATCGTTTCGGTGGTCATCGGCATGGTGCTCACCTTGCCCATCAGTTCGGCCGCCATTTGCCTTGCCATTGGCTTGGGCGGACTGGCTGGCGGTGCGGCCACGGCAGGTTGCTGCGCACAAATGATTGGCTTTGCCGTGATTAGCTTCCGTGAAAACCGTTGGGGCGGACTCGTTGCACAAGGCTTAGGCACTTCCATGCTGCAAATGGGCAACATAGTCAAAAACCCGCGCATCTGGATTCCGCCTACTTTGGCAGCCGCCATCACGGGACCGATTTCAACCTGTGTCTTTCATTTGCAGAACATTCCTATCGGTGCCGGCATGGGCACCTGCGGCTTGGTCGGCCCTATCGGCATTTATACCGCCATGCCCGAAGGAGGCCTGAATATGTGGTTAGGCATGTTGCTCGTGTGCTTTGTATTACCAGCCGTCTTATCCTTGATTTTCAGCGAAATATTACGCAAAATCGGGTGGATTAAATTGGGCGACATGAAGATTGACTGCTGAGTTGTTGAATTGTTTTTTGTTGAATTGTTGAATCGTTGATGCCCACAAAACCGCTTACACCCGATCAAGTCCTCGACAAAATGGCGAAATACTGCGCCTATCAGGAACGTTGCACCAAAGATGTGACGGACAAACTGAAGACCTTCGACATTTCCGAAACTGACAAAAAGGAAATCCTTGATTACCTCATCGACAATCGTTTCGTTGACGATGAACGTTTTGCACGCAGTTTCGTAAGAGGGAAAATCAACCAAAGCGGCTGGGGCGTGAACAAAATCCGATACAACCTAAAACGAAAAGGCATTGCCGACGAACTCATCAGCAATGCCTTATCGGAATATGACGGCGACCTTTACCGCCAGAAGTTAGAGCAAATCCTCAAAACCAAGAAAGTCAAGGCCGCAACGCCTTTCGAGGCCAAACAAAAACTGGCTGCCTACGCCATTCAGAAAGGCTTTGAGCCAAGTCTGGTTTGGGAAGTGCTGAAAGAATCATTTCAATGATTTCGTTTTTTTGTTGTAAAGTTATCATTGTTGTCCAGCAAACGGACAGCAGTTATAACTGGCAAGAAGTTCCACCAAAATCAGTAAAAAACCCGCTATAACCAGCAATATATCCGATTTTCCCCGAACTATGGCTGGATTATACGGTTTCGCCAAAAGCATTTAAATTTCTATTCCAGCTTGCTTCACAATAGACATAAATGTCCCTTTTTTCAAATCCTTACCATTATGAAAAGGGACGACAATTGTCTTGTTTGAAATCGAATTATAATAGACCTGATGAGAGCCTTTCGACCTTTTAAACACGAAACCGTTTTCTTCAAGAAGCTTTATCAGATAATCAGGGCTTAGATTCATATAGCAAAATTCAAGGAATACTCCAACATATTACTATCATCAGGCACCATTTCGCCATGATCCTGCAATTCCTCAACATACAATTCAATAGCTTCCTTTGCCATTTCTATGGCTTCATCAACAGTCTCGCCGTATGTTATGCAACCTGGTAACGCAGGAACCAGAACCGTATAGCCGCCTTCCTCTTCTTTTCGCAAATTTATCCTGTAAGTACGCATCTGAAACTAATTTTGTGCAAAACTACACATTTTTCCGAAAAACGGAAACTCCTATTGCCACATTTCTTTCGCGATTTTATCCATCGAGTTTTCTTAAAACGATAAAAAAACACCATAACCAGCCATAAGTCCGATTTTTAAGAGTTATGGCTGACTATAGCACATTTTAGGCAATTAGACACTTTCACAGTCTCTCCGCACTTCGAGAACCTGCTGTAACGGGCAAAAATGATCTCCGACTAAGGTTATTTATACCAGGGTCTGCTTCCAATGACTTGAGCAAGTCATTGCATTAACTTGGGCAAGTTATTCCTATGATTTGGGCAAGTCATTTAAGCGAGTTATGGGTGTTATTTCCTTATGACCCTGGTTGGAATTCTAAATGATGGTAATGGTGGTTTTTCTGCAATAAGGACTGGGTAAATCAAATTGCAGCAAAAATCAGATTGTCTGTTTGGGCAAAAACTACCAAACGGCAATCACTCAATAATACTTTCACTTACATCATTATGTTTTGCCTCGTTCTTTAAAACCGATTCTTTTGAAGTATTCGCATAACAATAGACGCAAAGATGACGGCAAGTATTATACATTCCAATGTCTTTACTTACCATACAGCCACACACTTTACGTTGTCCTTTATCCTTTAACTTTTCCGGGGACAAAGGCGGCTGATTGAAATCCAGTCCAAACATCGCATCGGGCAAATCACCATAATACAAATAATAAAGCAATTCCTTATCCTGATGCCATAACCTTTTCATCAACTCCCCATCAATACAACGATTGTGCTCAATTTGATATTTCTGCAAATCTATCATTTCTCCACAAGTAGCCAACGAAACATTCCATCCCTCTTGTTCCCATCGTTCTCTACACTTAACCAAACCATCGGCAATTACATTCATTTGACTTTCGGACAATTCGTTTTGGCCAACAGTTTCCTTTTCAAAAAACGGAGTTTCCTTTACGAGATTGCTTTGCACCTTCCGATAACCATTGATGTCAATAAAACTAAAAACGAGTTTATCAGTAAAGCCCTTTATCTGATTCCCGATATGCCATATACGGACGAGCAAATCACGAGGCGAAAGCAGAGGAGTGACAATCAAAGGGTCGAAACGCCAAATCACTCTTTCTTTTCCTATCTTATTTGATAATTCCTTAAAAGTCTCGACACGCTCACAGAGTGGTGGCACATTAGGTTCAAAACGCTCCGGTTCATAATCGTTCAGCGTATACTGAAAATAATAATGTATGCCACGCTCATCTAATTCATGCAAATAGGGTATAATTGGCTTGGGATTCTTTGTCCAGAAGACCACCACCCTACAATTTTTAAACGAAACGTATGTTTTCTGCCTATTGAAAGGGTTGTACCAGACCACATATCCAACCTTTAGCCTATTGATGAACCACTGCGCATAAAAAGCGGGGATATCAGTACTACGCGAAGCCGAAATGATAACGGGAGCTTGAGCTTCGACACTTTCGCCAGAAGGAAGTTGTATTAGGGTTTTATTTAGCATAAACAATTCGTTTTTCGAATAAAAACGCTTTTCTCGACAAAGATATTAGTTTTTCAAATTCTAATCTCGTTCTTTTAGTTCTTTCCTAAATTGTTCCGCAATTTCAGAAGTAAAAAAACCAAACAACGCCTGATAAGATGATCTGCTTCGACCATCGCCTTCTTTTCTACAAAGATTGATAAAATAGCTTATTCTCTCATCTTTTTTTTCCGGGTATTTACTTGAAGCAATATCCCACCAATATTCCAACTGGGATAATCTATCCTCACTCAAATCTTTACAACAAGGCAATCTGCGAATCATACTGTCTTGATTGAACAAATCATTTTGTTTTTGTCTCGTTTCTTTTTTTGGTTCCAAAAATTTGACACAGTCTTTCCACTTGCCCTTCGTACCTTTTACCATAGGGTCAGATGATAATTTTTTCAATTCATTGACAAATCCCTTTGTAATTTTAATTTGTCCAAAGTTCTGCCACAATTCCAACGTCTTTTCTTTATACCAGTTTCGCGCTTCCGGCTTCATTTTATTGAAATCATCTAAATCAAAAAGGGATTGAAGACATTCTGGAATTATTACGGCCACTTCTTCAATTTTAGTCTCATTCATTTTACTCGAAATCGCAGAAGCGGCATTCAATTTATCCAAACTGCCTTGCAAATCATAGCCGTGCAACTGATAATATATGTGCTTGTAAACATTTTCTATTCGATCAATATCATCTGATTCAAACAAAGATTTAGTAATGCTTCTCGACATATCCACATATCCACAAGCCGCACCCCAAAAACCTAAAACATACCGATAATCTTCCATCGCATTATATTGCAAATACGACATCATATCACCATAATCATTACCCTTAAGCAAAAAGGCTGCTACTGACTTAAGCACAATATTCTTTGTTGCAGAAAAATCAAAAGGAAGGGCTTCATTAATGTTCATCACAAGAGACTTCAAATAACTGCATTCCTCGCTATCACCCCATTGGCGATTATTCTCCTCAACAAAGAATTTTATTTGTTTGACAAAATCCATAGTCACACCTATTCTATCCAATCTTACTGTTTCTAGAGAAATTTTACCGTTGATAATATGAGCAACGAGTTTCTTGAACAAAGTGTCAGACACGCCACCTTCATCATATAACTCGTAAGAACTGGTTTGTTTTGAACACAGAAATTCTGTATAACGGATCAATTCAGATTCATATTCGTCATAAGAATCTACAGGTATAGATTTACGCACACTAATATTATTGAATTTCAAAAAGTTGTTTTTCAATAATTTTTCACCACCAACTTGTTCAACGAATTTGTCAAATTCAGCTCTATTTGAACAAAACGAAAAAACCTTTTCTTCCCATAAAGAATTTGCCAAACTAATATTTGGATCATATTTTTTATATTCTGCATCAAGCGCTTCAAGTTTAGTACGATATTGTTCACTATTATTATTCTTCATAGCCGAGATGTAATCGCACATTTCCAATTCGACAGCTCTCATTTTAGCAAATTCAGGTTTGACACTTTTTCCACTGCCCAAATACCAAGCATACAGAAAACCTTTCCTCTTATTAATACGGTCTGCCTCAATTGCTAAATCATCGTTTCTGTTTTGACAAACGTCTTGCAGAAGCGACAAATCAGTCTTTGAAATATCAAAAGCAGATTTCTTATCTATCAATGATTTATGATAAAATTTATATAACTTATTGGTTTTACTATCAGAACATTTCAAATCTAATTCTCTTATAGCACTGGAAGAGAAAAACAATATCCTACAATTGAAGGGGTTAACATATATTGTTTTTCCCGTTACAAAAATGCGATCACTGACATCCCTTAAAGATGAATCGTTTAACTGGCAATCATCCTCTATCTCCAAAACAATAGGATAGTTGCTCCTTTCAGAATCCACTATCTCAAAATAAGGGATAAAACCAAACAAAACAATTTGGTCATCAGGAAAATCCAATCCTTTTATCTTTTCAAAACACTTGTATCCAAATGTACTACTTTGATACAAAGAAACAGGTGAAATGCTTTCTGAAGACAAAACATTATCAATGTTAAGACTTGATGTTATGATGTATGCTTTCATATTGCTCACTATTGAAAAACAGAATAATCCACATTATTACTTTTATAAAGATTTGAGCCCTTTTGTGGAAATCGAGCACTAAGATTTCCACTATAGAGCAAATGAAGATTTTCACTCACACGAGTAATTGCGACATATAAAGCACTTCGTTTATCATCACCATAATTAATTTGGCAATTAGGAATAAACACGTCCTTGAATTGCAAACCTTTTGCACACCACCACGTCATCACCTTGGCGTTTGAAGAATGGAAGTTCAAATCCATTTCCGTATCCATATCGGCACTATATTTATACTCTATTGGTTCCCCCTTTGAAACAAAATAATCCTTCACATACTCAACGGATAATTTTTCTGGCTCAGCAGCAGAAATATAACCATTCTTCTTTGCTGAAAGAGCCCTTTCTTTTGTATTAAACGGCATCAAAATTCCAACACTATTTAAAGTTTTGTTCTTCTTTATCCTTATTATTTCATCTAACTGAGCATCTATAGATGATGTCTCTATCAGTTCGGGTTTTTCTCCATGACGTACACATTTTTCCACAACGTCCTCAACCTTTCCGATTTTTTCCGCCAAAGAAGCGTTTTCTATTGTTAATCTGTAATTTTTATACAATTCTGTTGGTCTACGAAACCCCAATACATGAGCTGTAGCGTCAACATCTTGTGTTTGTTTCTTGAAACCCATTATAGACTGATCGGTATCTCCAAAGAAGAAACAAATATCGGCATATGAAATCAGTTCATCTATTTCTTCTTTCGAAAAATCCTGACATTCATCAACTATCAAATATTTGACCTTGGACTTGTTTTCAAGCTTTTTCCAATCAGCATAATGAAACACTTTCTCTGGATTAACTTTTCCATACTTTTTTCCGTTATTATTTACCGTTTCATCATCTTTAGCAAACCCATCTTTAAAATATTTTTTCAAGGTTTTGGTATAAACGATTACTAAGTATGAGTCCGTCAAAGCAGCTACTTGTTTTGCTTTATGTATTGCAATTAACGATTTCCCACTACCTGCGGTTCCCGTCACTACCATAGATAGATTTTTTTTATCAATAAACACTCTATCTGGATCAATTTCCTTATCAACCAAAGTCTTTTGACCAGCATCTAATTTAGCATAATCAATATAAAATTCATCTTCCATATTTTTATCGTTTTATCATCCTCCAAGCCACTTTGCTTTTATCATTTGACTTGTGAGAATGGGTTATTGTATATGTTTGATTATATCCTTCATTTTGCATAACAATCTTACAATTAGCTACTTTCAGTCCTTTGTCCATCATCTTCGGCAGCCACTCTTGAGAAGTATGACTATATGTGGTTACATCTTCTAAAAGCAGAATGCCATCTTCGCCTAGTTTGGGGAGAAGAAACTTTGCAATATGCTCGTATGGGTTTTTCTGTTCAAATTGCTGTTCGGTGACAAATTCACAAATAGCTTTGAATGACATAATAATGTCAAATTGCTCATTCATCACTTCGTTAAGAATGTTCAAATCATAGAAATCATCAATGTATATTGCCGCGGGGTGATTTTCTATCTGGCATTGAAATTGAATGTTTTCTTGCATTATGCCCATTATCTGCTCATATTTCAATAGCGCATTCTGATTGCCATCCAAAGCAACAATTCTGACTTTCTTCAACTTTGTGAATTTTTCACTTAACACTGTCAGCAAACCAATAATCTCCCCTCCTGTTCCGCAGCCAAAATCAAAGATTGATATTTCTTCACGATTCTGCCATTCGGGGAAATAATTGCCGAAATAATCAGAAAAAATCGAATACGCCTCTGCGTAACTTCTCGGAAAATAAGTACCAAGATAATTAAGAGTTTCCTCACGACTATCATAAATATTTGTCATATCCGAAAACGAAGGCTTATATTTCGCTCCCAAAGTGTCAAATATCAAGTCATCTATCCATTTTGGCAATGTCATCGTATCAAGCATATCGCTAATTTTTCTCGCAAAATAACATTGCAAAATTACTATCCGAAGTCCGAAACAAGGGTTCCAAATCATTGCGTTCTTCACAACAAACCATTGCATTTTTTACAATGACAAAAATTCCAAAAGTGACTGATTACTCCTATTTTTCAAGCATTCTTTTGCAAAAGCTGGTCGGCAACCACAACCGAGTACTCGTAACAGAAATTGAAATTCAAGGAGAGGGAAATGCGGCGCAAAAGGTCCATGTCCATAGAGGGCTTTTTCAGGATGCGATTGAAGTTGCCTGGGTCGCAATGCACCTTGCGGGCCAGCCATGCCTCGCTGCGTTCCTGCTCTTTCAGCTTTGCCTTTATCGCATTGCCTATGTGGTATTCTTCTGATTCCATCCTTTTATCCTCATTTCGTTATCATTGCAAAAATACAATTAGCCGACTGTTTTCCAGCAATCTATCATTGCATTGTTTACAATGTTTCATTGCGTTATTTACAATGTTTTCTGCCTACAATGAAAAAGCGCAGGTTTCCATTGTATAGTTTCCGAGGGCTACCACACCCCTGCCCCAATACAATTTCTGCCTGCGCAAAACGCAAGCATCAACTTGTATTCTGTGAGGCAATTGAAAGTGGTAGTTTCGGAAACTCACGAATAAAAGCTAACGCTTATTCAGTATGTCAAAATGATTGTCTTTCTGTCTCTTCCTTTTATACCTTAATTAATATATGGTTTGTGTTTATTTGGCAAAAGTAAGGTTTTATTGGTTTTGGAAACAAAAAAAATGTCACTTTTCACATTCCACGAAACAAAAACTTTGGCAACAACATACAATTAAACACAATTTTTAACTTATTGATTTAGGAGTAATACACTTCTCGACCTAGCATATACCGAAAGGCCAAAGGCTTCATTGAAGTCAGCGATCCATCCATTTAACGTTTTAACATTTAACATTTCGGGACGTTCCCAGAGCCCAAAATGATTTCCCTAGTTAGAGAAAAAAATTTCCCTAGTTAGAAAAATGAAAAAAGACATTTTCCCCTTATGGTCGGCAAGATGTTAAAACGTTAAAATGTTAAATGCGCACATTTATCGTTTCCAAACTTCGCTTATCGAAATTCAACTTAATGAATTCCAACATCTTGCATATCTCTTCTTTCTTTTAATCTTAATTACACTTTATGCATCACATGCACACGAAAATCATTGTCATTTTACTAAGTACATGACAAAATTTGAAAGATGTCGAATTTAGGTATATGATTAGGGTTCATTATGCACTCGGCGATGTAGTCCAGGCCGTACTTGAAGAATGACACGGCCTTTCTCCCGTTCTTGAGTATTCTGATTTTCTTGACCAGTCTGTCTCTGGAGATTCCGACCAGGTATGCCCAGAGGAAGGCGATGGTGACGATGGCGAAGAGCCTTTCAATCCGTTCGATGTCAGCCAGGTGGGTGTCCTCAATGTTGAACCCGCTGGATTTCATGGACTTGAAGCAGGTCTCGATCTGCCAGCGCATCCTGTAGGTCTCGGCAGCTTCGTCGGGGCGGTTGTAGGACACCAGTATCTGGAGTTTGGGGACACCGTCTTCGTCCTTCATCCTTGCCGCCGAAAGATAGCACATCTGTCCGTTGACGACGTATATGCCGTCGAGGCTCTTCGACTGCCCGGCCCTCAGGCCCAGGAAAGCCCACGATGCCTTGAACCTGCTTCCCGTGCCCGGCTTTGTGACCCAGAAGTTCTCCCTGATGCGGATGTGGTAGCGGATGCGCCTGACGTTGAGGTAGGCCAGCCAGTCGGCCCCGACGAACTCCCGGTCGGCCACGAGGCAGTCTATGGAGTCCCTGCCGAAGAGCGCGATGTAGCGTTCGATGATGGCTATCCGTTCCTCCGTGTTGGAGTTCCCTTTCTTTTGCAACAGCCTGAACAGCAGCGGGAAAGCCACGCCTTCGTAAGTGACGCCGAGCACCAGCGCATTGATCTTGAAACTGCCGAACTGCCAGTTCGTCCTGTCCATCGAGAGCGTGTAGGGACCGTCGTGCGGAAGCAGACGGAAGATGAACCGGGCGATGAGCGAGAGGTCGAGGGCGTAGCCCGACATGAACCTCTGTATGCGTCGCATGTTGGACGAAGCTTCCGCCGCACCGCCGAAAGCCAGCGCCAGCCTGCCGAAGCTGACGGTCTGCATCTTGCACAGAGCCGAAATCAGCAGCGCCATGAAGCGTATCCGTGCCAAGTTGATTGTTTTGCCGAAATGACTGCACAGTATGTCGAATAAATCGCTATCTTTGCGCCGTATCTTGGAATCAGTAGCTATGGAAAACATAGGAAATTTTCTTCAAAGTTACTGATTTCCAAGATATTATGCAAGTGCTTTAACTAAAAAAAACACCGGATTTTTCCGTTTTTTTGCTCTTCTTGAAATTTTTGTCATGTACTAAGGAGTAAATTACTATTTTTGTCGCAACTTAAATGACAACAGGATGACACCCGAAGAAGTAATTATCAGAACACAAACAATTCTAAAAGAGAATTCAAAAGACTGGCAAGAGCGTTATGTCAATTATTTGACAAAATCAGTTGAAAATATACCTTCGATTGTCGAAAAGCGACAACTGTTTCATAAATGGGGAAATCTTAATGTTTATTTCACTATTGGTAGAGCCAAAGATAATTCAGGTGATTTTGACCTAAGGTATCAAGGGCAAAGTGTGGGAAGCGTTAATGTATCAAAAGAAGGTAAGGTTACACTTCACATTAGCGAAGAACAATATAAAAACAATTGTAATGAAAAATACTTTATTGGATATCCAAAGAGTATTTGTCTACCAAGTGGGAAAGAAGGATACGACTGGAAAAAATCAGTTGAAGCCAAAGAGTTTAGAAAATATTATAAGAGTCACCCAGAAAAGCAGGGGCATCAAGAGCATAAGTATGAGAATCAACTTTTAGTTGAATTTTTCAAAGAACATAGCGACAAGTCTCTTTGTGGAATACAACCAGTCACAATTGGTGATAGTGATTTGTTTTTCCAATTAACTACACCGTTAACAGCGAGTACATCTGAAATTAAATATGCTCCCCAAAAAGGTGGTGGAATAGATATTTTGGCTCGTAGAAATAGAGTATTAACTATATTTGAGCTTAAAGATGAGTTTAAGACAAAAGGAGAAAATCCAGAAAAAGTAATTTGTCAAGCAATTGCTTATGCAACTTTTATTGTAGAGTTATGTGGCACAAAAGCTAAAGATAAGTTTTGGGAGTTTTGTGGATATAGCGGTGAAAAACATGGGAATGAGAAAATCAACGTTTCAATTCTTATGCCTGACCCAGGAGATGGAACCGTGCCTGAATTCATGCATAAAGAAAGAGTTCTTGCTGTGCCAGGTTCAAAAATGAAATTAGAATTGCATTACACCTATTATGATAAGGAAAATGCTACAATAACAAGAACTTCGTTATAGAAACAACAAAACAGGGCGGATTTGATTCCGCCCTGTTTTGTTTCTCAGATTGCTTTTACACTGGTGATAAGTTCTATCGGCCAAACGCCTCTTCCTTGCTCACTTCCTTGAATTTTGTAATGGGATACATACTTCCCTTTTCTCTTTCTGGCTTAAACTTGCTGATTGGAACGGCAACTCTTTCGTGCGCTCCAAATAGTTCTTGGAGGATGTAGTATTTATCACCTAGTATATAAAAGTCTCTGGCATCGCATAGAAACTGATAATATCTACCAGCCAGGTCTTTATAATACCTTGTCTTTATCTCAGGCAGAGATTTCAAGCCTTGCAAACAGCGTTCTAATATATCCTCCGGACGGGCTATGTCTTTAGACAAGGCATCGCTGATGGCTTGCTTCATCATATCCTTGCCAAGAATATACTGGTTTTCTATACAAGCAAGCTCAACATCCATCACAACCATGCTGATGCGCTTGATGAGGAAATTGATCTCATCGGCGTTTTGCCCGTTGTGGTTGTGCGCATCGGCTTTCACCAATCTGCTTTTCTCGTTCCAATCTTCTTTCTTGATGGAAATCCCTAATGTTGATTGGACACGTTCTCCCATAAAGCTCCATGAAATCCTGATGGGACTTTCATCATGCAAGTTGGTGCGTTTCTCCAAGGTAAAACTGACTGACATATCTATTGGGTTTTGCGTGCAAAGATAGAGAATTATTCTGTTACGCACATAATTTACGCACTTATATTTTTACTTATTAGTATGCTGTTTCTTAGCGATTTACAATCAAATTGATTTCAATGCGATGAGGCTATTCGTATTAGTATCTTGTTTCAAAAAACATTTGTTCTTTAAAATACTGAAAAATGAGATTGGGAATCGTTGGCTCCAGAGAGTTCTTGGATTACTCTCTGCTGGCCGAAACAGTCGACAACTTTGTCGAAAAAACCAAGATTAAAGTCGAAAAGATTGTTTCAGGTGGTGCCAAAGGCGCGGATACGCTGGCCGCCCGATACGCTTCGGAACACAGCTATCCGCTGGAAGAATTCAAGCCTGATTATGGCCTCTACGGTCGCGGCGCTCCTCTGAAACGAAACACGACTATTGTCGAAAACTCTGACATCATTCTCGCCTTTGTCACGGCATCGAGCAAAGGCACTTGGGACACCATCCGAAAAGCCCAAGCACAGAATAAAATTGTCAGGATTTACAACGTCTGAGTCCCTTCGGGGACTTAGACACCCCTAAAAATCAAAGTCTAATTTAAACAGAAAGAAATATGGCAAATTGCGAATGGTGTGGGAAGTATTTCCCCGATGGAAAAGGGTACACTGGTGGCCCTCGATGGAACAGGAGGTACTACTGTTCCAAGAAATGCGCGCTGGAAGGCGAAAACAATCTGACGAGTGCCGACGAGGCAGAAGATAATCTGAGTTTTGCTCAAAGAGTGGGCAGGTTTATCAAAAACCTCATCATCACGGTCGTCATTATTTTGGCTATTTTAATCATCATAGGGATTTTATCATGAATTAAAAACAATGTTATGACAGAAACCGAGAAACTATTTGAAAAGTACGCCGAAGAAGGCGAAAAGATGGATGCCTTTGAAGCTTTGCGTCTGCTGACCAAAGCTTACATGAAAGAATGCGGGATTAGCCTTAGTATGCGAACCACGGTTTATACCGCTGCTGAGCAATGGCTATATCACCGCCTTCCTGAACAAAGCAACAATCCTTTCACAAAAGAACAAAGTGAAGAGCCATTGGTTAACCTGATGCCTCTGCTATGTAAGGAATACGACCCTGAGTATTACGGTCAATGGGACATCTGCGGCGGGTTAACGCTTGCACAAGAAGGCGAAACGGTTGAGGATGCTTACAAGCGCATTTGTCTCATCGCCGTTGAGGAAAGACGTTATGACATTTCTACGCTACGCGCCTTCTGTTGGGCCATCAAGAAATATCCATACTATTTTGAGTTATGGTTGGACGAAATGCTGAAAAGTTAAACGCAAGACAGTATCAGAAAAGCTGAATTATTACTTTTACGCACAGCTTTTACGCACATAAATATATAGCTATCATCTTACTGTCTTATAGCGTTTTGCAATTTTCTTGTAAAGATTGCATTACTGCCAATCGTATTGTATAGCGAAATTTAAAAACAAACGCACCATGAGTACAAAAAAATCCCACAAAGAACAAGAGAGAAAAAGAAAGCAACAACTGGAAGCCCGCGCCAACATCGACGCCTTCCGCACCCAACTTGAAATGAAAATCCGCAACCGCTTCCCGGAGTTGGGCACCGACCACCCCGCTGTGGTCGCCGAAATGGACGCCATCTGCGCTGCAGGACTGGCCGAGGGAATGATTGTCTTGGGCAAAATGGTGACTGGAATCCGCACTGAAATGGGAGTGAATCCCGAGGCCGACAAAGGGTCGCTCATCGGGTCCATCGTGCCCTACGTGCTCGGCATCACCATGGAGAACCCGATTGAGAATGGCCAACTGGACAGCACCCTTGCCAACGCTGCCGAAATCAAGACCCCGTTGCAGGTGAAGCTCTACTTTGACAACGAAGTCCGCAACAAGGTGGTGGAATGGGTGAAGGCTACCAACTTCGGCACCGTGACAGCGCGCCTCGGCCAGCCCATCGTGAAGTTGCCAAACGTGGTCGCCGAGTTCAAAAAAGTGGTCAAGGATGCTGATTTTCAATATCTTTTGGAACAATAAAAAAGCAATGAAAAAAAGTGGCATCAACGGCATTCGTACCATTGTGGTTTTGGATTCAATGGGCCTTAATGGTCAACGGACAATAAATCAGCTCAATCCAAAGGCAAGGCGTTCTCCGCTCTCAATCATTAAGAGCGGAGGCTATGCCTGCGTTCCAGCGATGGAAAATTTCGGGAACTTTTATCACCCATACGCCATATTCAACATTTCGCTTGACCTGGCAAAGAAGATATGTGGCAAGCAACAGCAAGCCTCATTTGTGTTTAGTGTACTGAATGAAAAAGGCATGATTCACAGTGAGTATTATTCAAAACAAGATCCAACACTTCCGTATAGCAAACAAGCCAATGACTATATCAAAAATGACGAGTGCGACACTTGGGAAGATACGTCTTATGCAGATGGCAATTTCACGGTAATAGGAAAAGAATTCAAATATGGTATGCCATTCAAAACTCTTTATGCGGTAAATGAAGCAATTTGTGAAAACTTGAAGAAAATGGTATCTATTGAGAAACTTCGTGGAAATCATTCAATCACAGAAGAAAGCGCACTTGAATATACGATAAATGGTGTAGGTCTATCTCCGTACTTGTGGCGAAAAGCAACAACAAAAGGACTATTATGACGAACTCTGTGCCGAATTTTTAGACAATACAAAGAATGTCTTTATTTTTGCAGAATGAAAATTAATGTTTAATCTTGCAATAATTTTATACCATGGAAAAAATTGAAAATTCAATTAAAAATGCTATCGAAAAGTCTTTCGAAATCCTAACAGAACTAAAAAAGAATGGTTTTTCAAAAGAAACTAAACTAATCATCCCAATTTATCAAAACAACAAGAGGAAGAATTCGGATTCGGATGACAAAATTAGGATTAGCGAGCAAGAATTAAGGTTCATCTTTATTGAGCAGCTCAATAAAATTATGGCCCCAGGCTTTTACTATTCAATTGAAACGCCTACAAAAAGCAGATACAAATTCTCAGACAAAGGTAAAGATTGTGAACCGGTAAGAAATGAAGGCCAATCTGGAAATTTTGACCTTACAATTCAAGATGAAAAGAAACAAATCATTGCCATTGTTGAGTTTAAGTCTAAGTCTGCATCTCCCCACGCATATGCTAAAGATTTATGTAAATTATGGAATAAAGAAGAAGGGCTTGGGGCAATAAGATACTTTATCAATGTTTTTGAAAATATGGATAAAACAACTCTGAATAGATTTGTGCAAAAAATTACTAATAACAATTGGATTAAAAAACAAAAAGGAGATGTTGATGCGATTATTGTATGTAAATCTTTGACCGAAAACCAAGAAGATTACGAATTCTTCGGAAAAGATAGTGAATTAAAAGAACTAAAATAGATCTCATTATTTGAATAAGAACATGAATAGCAATCAAAACGATATAAAGTTCATAATTCACCGTGGTTCCCACCAAATCGGTGGGAACTGCGTGGAGCTTGCGACACGCAATGCCAGGATACTTATCGACTGCGGCTTGCCCTTGGATTACGATGAGCAAGACATAGAGACCCAAAATGAGATTCGTGAGAATGCACGAAAATGGCTTCAAAACTGCGACGCTGTCTTCCTCAGCCACTACCATGCAGACCATTACGGGCTGCTCAATGAGGCTCCACAAGGCACCAAGGTTTACGCCACGAAGGAAACCGCTGAGCTGATGAAAATATCAGGGATGTTTGGCGAAGACCTCACGGAATATCTAGACATTCATCCTATCGAAGACACGGTGACTGTTAAAGACTTTCGTGTCACGAAATACGACGTTGACCATTCAGCTTTTGGGGCATGTGCGTTCCTCTTCGAAGCGTGCGGGAAACGTATCCTTTATAGCGGTGACATCAGACTGCACGGGAAGAAAGGTGTGCTATACAAAAACCTTCCTCAAAACGTGGATTATCTCTTTTTGGAAGGCACTAATTTGGGCAGGGGCGTTAGGCAAAAGACGGAAACGGCCATTGAGAATGAGTTTGTCAAACAGTTCTCTTCCAATTCGGATAGTTTGCATCTTGTGTGGTGCTCTTCTCAAAACATCGATAGGATCGTTGCATTGTATAGGGCTTGTGTCAGAACCAACCGCGTTTTAGGTGTAGACCCCTACGCTGCGTATGCCTTGGAGCTTGCTCATCAGAATCGGCAAAGCATTCCTAACAAAACATTCCCAAGTTTGGAGATTTATTTCCCATGGTCGTTTACCAGTTGGATGTTTGAGAAAGACAGACAATTGGTCCTTGACCTGCGTAGAGGGGCAACGAAATTAGACCAAACGGATTTGCCTGTGAATCCTTCAAAATATGTGCTGCTATATCGCCCTAAACTTATTGGCGACCTCAACAGGTACATCTCGAAGACTAAGGTTTGTCTGACCAATTCTATTTGGGCGCAATACTGGGAGCAAGACAAAAGTGAAATCAATCGTCTGAAGGCTTGGATTGAAGATAAGCCAGAGCTTAGGCAGAAACTGCCTGACATCCACACCAGCGGCCATGCTGACGTGGCATCGCTACAAAAGATTGTCGAGCATGTTCAGCCGAAATGCATCGTTCCCATACACACGGAAATGCCCGAAAAGTATAAAAAGCTTTTCCAAAGTTATTCCGTTCTCGCTGTCACTGACGAAACGACAATAGATTTAACTAACACAAAGGAATAAACATGAAAATACTACATATCTCTGATACTCACGGCAAGCATCAGATCCTGAAAGATTTGCCTAATGCCGATGTCATCGTGCATACGGGTGACATCACTGAAGACGGCATCGAAGAGGAAGTCAAGGACTTCATCGAATGGTTTGGCCAGCTGCCTTACAAGCACAAGATCTTCATTGCAGGCAACCATGACAATTGTTTGTATGGTGCCAACATTGAAGGCTTGCCAGATAATATGCATTATCTCTGCAATGATGGCATCACCATTGACGGCATCAAGTTTTACGGTGTGCCCATGTTTTTGCAGGACGACCTTGACGGCAACTTCCCTGAGCTGTTTGGCCGCATCCCTGCTGATACGGATGTGCTGCTTACGCATCAACCTCCATTAGGCATTCTCGATGAACAGGACGGTATCAATTATGGTGACTATACTCTTTACAAGCGTGTAATGGATGTAAGACCGAAATATCATCTTTTCGGACATCTGCACCACACTGAGAAAACACAGGAAGCGTTTCGGAGGGTGCGGTTTTCAAATGCGGCTGGAGGCAAGTATGGCCGATATGAATTGCTAAAGATTTGAGTCATAGGAGGGAAACTAATGGAAATCAAACAACTTGAACCCAAAGAAAAGATAGTTACTTTCTTTGGTGAAATCAAAAACACAACAGTCGAAGCGGCCATCAAGGATATTGCAAAAATCAACGCTAACGACCTTGACTATTCTGAGAAATGCCGTCAATGGGCGATTGAGAACCGTCAGGAGCCAGCTGTAGTACTCCTCACGCCAATCAGATTTTACCTTTCCACGGGCGGTGGAACGTGCTATGATGGAATGGCTCTCCACGATGTGATTGAGGCTTCAAAAACTCCAATAGAAATGATATGCACGGGCAAAATCATGTCGATGGGCATTGTGGTTGCGCTTGGTTCTAAAGTTCGCAAGGCCTACCGCAATACAACCTTCATGATTCATCAGGTACAAGGAATTTCCATTGGCTCATTGAGAGAAATGGAAGACACGGTGGCCGAAGCCTCTCGTATCAATGACATGCTTTTTAGAATCATCAAGGAAAAGACCAGCATCACGGATGCCCAGCTTAACGATGTGGTCCAGAATCGTAAGGACTGGTTTCTTACGGCTGAGGAAGCCTTGAAGCTGGGGATTGTGACGGAGATTATTTGAGGGGCAATAAGAAAAGAGGAAATGACAAAAGGAACAATGACTTTATTAAATGGCGCAATACTGGACTGCTATCCTTTGAAGCATACAGAAGCAAGGGTGGACAATGAAATGAGGCTTGACACTACAGGCAAATATTTATCTATTGGGAAGTCAAAGCATAGACATGATGCTGCGTCAAAAACTGACAAGGAGAAAGAGAAGGAGAAAAAACTATTCCTGAATAATGCCTTCTTGTTTCTTCAAAACAAAGACAGAATTATGTCGGATAGTCGCATGTTTCTTTGCCCAGTACCCATCCAGAACGGTTTGGCCTATACGGGAACAGCTGGGTTTAACCGTCCGACTTTGGGTGTGTATCTTGAATGGTGGCTAAACTGTGAAATAGCCACGATATTCAAAGAGGATAAAACGAGATGGCTCGTGCATTTCATTTCAGGTAGTCCTTTAACAGGAGCCAACAAATGTGGCATTGTCAACGAAAAGGGTGATATAGACTCAGAATCCCTTTGCCCGTTTTCGTCTATATGGTCGAGTTTTACGAGCATAAATAAGCGCTATGACGAGGAAAAAAGTTTGTATCAAGCGTACACTTTGGAAGAAGTCGTTAATAAGCTGGGACGAAGGGGTGTATTGAAACCTAGACGGGGTTTGGGAAGGTGAAATCAAAATTGCACAACTTATTCCTTAATTCCGCAGCACTATAATTTATAACTTTTTTAATGTCCTGAGCGACAAAAAGTTGCCCAGGACATTGCCATGTCAGAAATTTCACCTATCTTAGTGCTGTAAATAACGTAAGTTCGATATAAAATAATTGCTTGAAAAAGAATAACATAGCGATATTTTTTTTGTATATTTGTAGTGTAAAAATAACACTAGTACTTTGTAACATCTAAATATTGCATAAAACAAAGAATAATCGTATCTTTTGCCGCGTCACATACAACACGATACGATTATGCCTATCCAGAAGTACGAGGTAAGTCTGTCTGCAACGGAGCGCAAGCAACTTACCAAGATTGTAAAGTCCGGCAAGATGCCGGCAAGGACCATCCTTCGGGCCAATATTCTTCTTGCGGTGGACAAGAACGGGAAAAGTCCCATGACCGTGCAAGAAGCTGCGATTGCATTCAACACATCGTCCACTACAGTTCAGAATGTCCGGACTGCTTATGGGGAGAGGGGGCTCGACGCAACGCTTCAGAGGAAGAAGCGGGAGACTCCACCCGTGGAGGCAAAAGTCACAGGAGAAGTCGAAGCCCATATCATAGCCCTCGCATGTGGGGATCCGCCCAAGGGATATGCCAAATGGACACTCCGTCTCCTTGCCGACAAGTCGGTCAAACTGGGGTATATCGATTCCATATCGCACACACAGGTTGGACGCATTCTAAAAAAAACGAATATAAGCCTCACCTGAAAAAGTGCTGGTGCATCCCGGCCGACCATAATGCAGCCTTTGTTGCCGCGATGGAGGATGTCCTTGAGGTTTACAGCCGGCCGTATGATGAGAAGCGTCCGGTCGTATGCATGGACGAGAAGCCGGTGCAGCTGCTGGCGGAAGCCAGGGAAGGCTTTACGTCCAACAGTTCCGGCATACGCTACGAAGACAACGAGTATGTGAGAAACGGCACCTGCAGCATCTTCCTTTTCACCGAGCCTCTTGCCGGATGGCGACAGGCTGAAGCTAAACGGCAGAGGACCAGAACAGACTGGGCAGAGTGCATCAAGTGGATGCTTGACATGCACTATCCTGATGTTGAGCAGGTGGTCCTTGTATGCGATAATCTCAACACCCATAATATCGCATCGCTTTATGAAGCGTTTGAACCGGAAGAGGCTCTTCGGCTGGCTAAACGCCTTGAGATACATCATACTCCCAAACATGGGAGCTGGCTGGACATCGCTGAAATTGAACTTTCAGCCCTGGGAAACCAGTGCCTGTCGAAAAGGCGCATAGACAGCATTGAAAAGTTGAATGAAGAGATTGCTTCTTGGAATGCCGAGAGGAACGCCACTCAAAAGAGCGTCAATTGGCAGTTTAAGACTGTCGATGCCCGAATCAAACTGAAACATCTCTACCCTATATTGAACTTTTAAGTGTTACAAAATA
>NZ_JBADWU010000055.1:0-7490 GCF_056203535.1 Candidatus Limimorpha sp.
TTTTTTGCGATTCCCCCAATTTTCACTTTTTCGCGGTGGTTGGGGGAATTCTGTTTCCCAATATCAAAGATACAAAATTCTAATGAATTATTAATCAATTTGTTAAAAAAGTTTTCAACATTTCCCGACTGCCCCTAATTAGCGAATTATAGTTGTTTATTGATGATTTATGACGCCTTTCTAAAGAATCAGTATCAGAAAGCCATCCGCTCTCATTGCTCCATTCAACTTCTCTGTCTAAAGAATCAGACCAACCCTTTAATGCTTTTTGGTAAGATTCGAAACTGAGATTTGCAGCATCCATGATTTTGTCATAACTGTCAAGGACAACATCACGGATGTGCTTCATTTCGTCATTATTCTCTTGCTTCGTTGAATTGTATAATTCTTGCCATTCTTTCTTTTCGTTAATGCTGTCTTGACGTTTGTTTTCGTAATTGTCGGTGGTAACTTTTGAAGAATTCATTTCTTCATCGAACCAACCTCCAATGGCATTTTCCGCAATCTGCAAATAGTCTGATGTCCCATTGGCTGATACAAGTACCTTGAATAATTGGTTCACTGAATGATTATTCAACGATTTCATTCTGACTTTATCGTCAACACACGATATACCGATTATGTCGTCTGGCATTCTAACCAATTCCTTTTGGCAAATCGTTGAAGCCGCTTTCATAATCTTATCCACTTCCAAATCAGGCTTCTTATCCATCTTTGTGAAGAAGATAACCAAAGGCATATTTTCTTTTTCTTGTTGAACACGTTTTAACATCTGAAGGTCGTTGTTCGTGATGGTTCCTGCATCAATATCAATGCACCAAAACAACACATCAGCATCACTGATGGCTTCCAAGGCTGTTTCAACATCTTTGGCTCTGTTTTCAACATTCGAGCTATTCGAATTATTGTAACCAGGAGTATCAACGAAAGTTATTCCATTTAGGTACGGATAACTTGGCGTAGGAACATCCATGATAATTTTGTTCAAAACGGATGCTATGTATACTTTTGATTTTGAAGCATGTTGAACGCAAGCCAAAACGTCCTTGTTCAATAATACGACATCGTTTTTTATATTCTCACCACGCACAATTAAGTTTCTTGTTGAGGTTGAACAGTTGATGTGGGTGTTGACCATAGAAACCGGATCGATTCCAGTAGGAAGCAAATGTCCAATACCGGTAAGCGAATTAAGCAATGAAGATTTTCCTGCGCTATAGCCACCGGCAACTGCAATTTTCAGGTTGGCAGATACGTCTGCAAGTAGGGAGAGCACAAGGTAATTGACTCCAGATCGACAGTTGTCAACGAGGTCTGGCTTGTATAATGTGAAGCCTTTGTCGTTGATTTTCTTTTCAAAATCATCCAAAATGTCAAAATAAGAATCGAAGCAATGATCGACATCTAAATCTCTTGACGCCGTGCAAATGTGAGCAATCAAGTCTAACGCCATTTGTGGGTTTTCGTACATGTTAATCTTCATAACCGAAGACTTTTCTTTTCCCATGGCGGCACTTTTTTGTTGAATGTTTCCAAGTCCCATAATAGTGAATTTAATTTTTTGTGAATTTAATTTTTTAACGAAGATAATTTTTCAATGGATTGTTTCAATAATTCGGTTTTTGTACGAATAACGTCTTCAGAATCAGATTGTTCTTTCTGAATGGCAGAAATACTGTCATCAAACTTTTGCGCTTCATCAATGATGCGTTGTTTGATTTCTTCCAAAGCGGCTTGGCGTTGTTCGCCTAAAACCTTTTCGATTTCAGGACGCAATGTATTAGTTACTTGAGGAAATACATTTGCGCAAAGATTGGTGCGAATTTCGCTGATAACTTCATTTTTGCCTTTGCCAAAAACTGACTTTAAGAAGTCTGGTAGATGACCTATAAGTTTGTCAGCAATCAAATCTGCCAAAATCGGCGGCACTTCAAAGAATGCCAAAACTGTTGAAAGGACTGTATGGGCAGCATTTTGAAGTTCTTCATTATCAAAAACATCATCAAGTGAATTGTCCGGCAACACACCACTAATGTCAAAAGTGAAATCGCGCAGACTATTATCCATAACATCTTGGTACTCTGATATTTCTCTCTTGTATGAATTAATCAAGACAGGACGGATTGTTGAAAGCATTTCAGCTTTGAATATCTCCAAATCATCCTTGTTTTGAATCAAGGTCATTGCAAGTTGAGTTGCTTTACCTTTCAGCGCATTTTCGATATCATACAAGATGTCACCAGCAGATTCTTCCAAGGGTTGTGCAGAATCGTTGTTGCGTTTCAATGCTTGCAAAGCATCTTCTTTGCGCTCCTTTAATTCTTCAATTTCCTTTACGTAATCCCTTTTTCCATTCACGAGTAAAGTTTCCTGCTTCTTCAGTTCGAAAATGATAGAGTCAACAAAAGTGTTTATCAAAGATGCATATTTTTGTGTCAGCAATTCTTCACCATCCATGCTGAACAATATTTTCTCAACATCTTCATATTGCTCGCTTGAAGAAGATGTCAAACCGACAAATGTTTCAGCACCAATAAGTTTTTTTGCCAATTGTCCGATGTCTGTCTTTACTTTTTCGGCTTCTTCAAGCGTTTTCTTGTCGCTCTTAGTGACAAGAACAGCAGCAGACAATCCATAGTTCTTAATTTCGTTAATGAATGCCATCGTTGACGAACAAAGAGTTCCCTGCTCAACATCAACAGCAATAATGAAAAATGTTCCTTCTTTAAGATAGTTTAAAATAGCATTGTTATGGGCTTCAATACCAGAACCAATGCCAGGCATATCAACAACGACTATGCCATTGTCGTTAAGACGTTTGATCTTCTCATTGTTCAAGAACACTTTTACAATGTCACCTGGACCGACTTGAAGATTCTCGATTTCGCTAACATTGACAGTGTCATTCAGTTTTCCATCTTTCCAAACCTCAAGTTTTTCTTGGTCTGCGAACCATAATTCGTATGATACGGCTGTAGTTGGATTGATGTCAGTTGGAAGTATTTTCCTGCCAATAATGGAATGATTAAGCAATGTGCTTTTGCCGGCACTGAAATCACCCACAACTGGGATCTTAACAAATGTATCCTTTATAATTCTGTTTTTCAGTAATGTGGCTGTCTCGCTGATGCCATTCATTACAGATTCAACATTAATGCTTTCTTGTGCAATTTTAATTGCATCTTCAATTACTGAAATGTAGTGTTCGCTAATTCTCATATCATTATTATTTTGTTGTTTCAATTTCTATCCAATTCTCTCCACATCCAGCCAAGCCATGCTCAAAGCTCCGGCTTTCCTGATGTCGATTCCGTAAATGCGCATGAAGGCATCCACGACGGGTTGTCCGCCGTTGGTGGTAACTGGGTTGCTTATGCTGTTTGTCACCACGTCAACGCTCATGCCGCGTTCTATGCGGATGCCGCTGGTGATTTTGCTGTTTTTTACTGTTATTCTGTATAACATAATGATTTCGTTTTGCTTGGAAATAGCATGGCTACTCCAGATGTTGCTTTTTTTGCCAACAAATCTCACTGAAACCGGCGTTATTACCTCATACAAGAAAGCGTGAGACTTATTCACTCCGCCTATCTGACTGTAGGTATCGCCAAACACCTGTGACTGAATAGACTACGTTGCAAAATTCTCACGCCTGTTTCCTTGCCAAGCGCAACGTAATACACATTGGCTCGGCATCAAAACAAGAAATGAGCATTTGTTTTAGTCCCCAGTCGTTCAAATTTGGCGATTTTCACAGTCAAGGGTCTGTAAATGCTTCCTTCTGAACCGAGATTGCTCCCTCGATTCAGCCGCAAATATAGACAATTTTCAAACAAATGCTCATAAGTCCAACTTTTTTCGTTTACAATTCAATTATCATTTGGCAACCCACATACAAGAAAAGCGTGAGACCGATTTGCCTCCATCCGCCGACTTGCAGGTATCGCCAAACACCCATACGGAACGGAAAGAAACACTCATCCCACGCCTGTATCTGAATAGGTGCGCAGGCCGTGAGCCTTTGCGCCGTAGTCAAAGACAGAAAATGAGCATTAGCCTCGTGTCCACCGTACTGAAATTGGCGATTTAGCAAGTCTGGACATCGCTCTAAAGCTGCCGCAAAAGTAGCGTTTTTTCGGCTAATGCTCAATGCCGTTGGAAAAAATGTTCCAAGTCCCGCCGGTCTGGGGCCTTTTTCAGCGGCGGCAAATATAGTCACAATAAATGCGCCGACACGAAATGTAGATAAAAATAGAGAGATGTAGAAACCATTATCTTTCTAAAAAACAATGAGATAATTGTTTTTGGCATCTATATGTTTTTAGATCCAAACATCGGACGCAGCGCGGAAATCAGAGAATCTTCAACGAAGTCAAGGAATCCGCTTCGCGGATTCCTATTAACTACGTTGAATCTTCGATTTCGCAAAATTCGCAAAATTCGCGGTCAAAAAGAAAGGCAATCGCGGTTATAAATCGATTTGTGTTGTAGTGTGTTTTCCTGCCGGACATAGAGAAAGAACCGCGAAATCGCAGATTCAACGTAGTTAATCGGGCGAATCATGCTAATATGGCATTGTTAACGCAAGTCCATTTCTGGCGGACGCTGATAAGATAAACCTCTATGGGGTCAAAAAGTACATAATTGCCTTAATTTTAAGAAAGTCTATCGTTGCGAAGTTTGCTTCTCGAAAGGGAAGATTTCAGGATAAAACTCTTCCAAAGCACGGCGAAATTCGGAGTTGGCGGCAAGGGCATAACTGCTGTCGTGTCCTTCCACCCATTCAGGACCGGTAAAGAATTGCCGCATTTTCCTGTAATCGCCGCGCTCAGAAATGTGCTTGACAATATAGATTAACTCATACGATTTCCCGTTCTGACCGCACCAGAAAATGGGAAGCAAATCACCTTCGGGGCGACCGAAACCCGTGAGACGGTAGGCAAGAAGCGACTTCGTCTCAAGGCTGGCTTCGATATAGCCATGCTCGGCCAGATAATTGATGAATTCGGCTAAGTTTGCTGCACCTTTATTAATAAGTTCCAGTTTCGGATTGAGGTGTTCATTGCGCACTTTCGAACGGTTCTTGAGGGCGAAGAAATCGGCTGGCAAATGAAATGGAACGTTTTCGGTTTGAGCTTCGGCTTCAATCTTCTTTTTCAGTTCGATGGCCCAAGGATGCTCAAGAAAAGGGGCAAGCGTCTTGTGTTCCATGGGCTGGAAAACGTCGTACCATTCGAGGTAATAACGCAGGTTATTTTCGAAAATATTCTCGCAAAAATATTGGTAGTCAATGAAATATTGTTCGAGATTGGCATCAAAGTTTGGGTCGTCGATGTCATCGATGAGTTCGGCGGAAGGATAAAGCTGCTTGACGGCTTGTTGAAACCTGCGCTCCGAAGCATTGACGGCTGGCTTGTCGGACAGACCGTCGAGGAGATACAGGAAATCGGTTTCATCTTGGCTGATTTCTATGCCCGATTGGTTGTCGTCCCAACAGCTTTGGCACAATCGCGAAAGCGGTGTCAAGTCGCAATGGATGTCGGTAATCAGTTTGACGAAGGCATCCTTGTTGTTGGATTGACAAGTCTCCAGCAACTGTTCATTGATAAGTGTGTCGATGGGGAGAACGGCGAGAAACTCGCGAATAGTAAAAGGCGCAAGTCGACAAAGCGTGTTGAAGATTTCCTCGGGCAGCAAGGCAGGCGAGCCGTCGTCGCAGCCGATGATGGAATCTTTTTCTTCAAGGATGAAGCGGTTGTTGACGATAAAGGCTAAGGCATTGCCAAAAGGCCCAACGGTATCTGTCCAAAACCTAAGCGCCTGCTTGATAGTGTCGCTCACCGAATCGTCGTTGAAAATCTCGTCCAAATCCTTGCGGAAATCATCGTTGACGGTCATGGCGGCAGCCTTTTCCAAGCCTTCGTAATAGCTTTTCTTTCGTTTTATTTCGTCCTTACAATTCATGAGGGCAAAGGTATGGATTTTTTAAAAAAGGATGAGCGATTTTGGGGATGTTAAGCAGGTAAGCAAATTTAGTTTACATATAAGATTGGGGCTTCGACATCGTCACACCCTTGGAAAAGGGTGTCAGCAAGCTGATTTGCAGCTCATTGAGCCTGTCGAAATGAGAAGATTTATTTTGCAGCTTAATTTTGACAACCTACTTATAATTAAATGTATATCAATTAATTCACACCAATTTTGGGATAATTTATGGAAATTTGCGTTCAACAGGAAATCAATGGCTAATGTTTAGATGTGTTACAACTTATTTTTTTCGTTACTAACTTGAATATAGACTAATTGTTACCGTTTCAATTTCACCACTGTTCCAGGCTTAACCACTTTTCCGAGATTCTTATTGTATTTCTGTAGCTTATCCAGCTTCACAGCAAAACGCAAAGCCACATCACGCATAGTCATAGTTTCATCGACATTAAAGGTCGATGGATGTTTACATTTATTCTTTAAAGGAACGATATAAACCACATCGCCACTGAGGAAAACGAAATCCTTTGGACTTGAAATATAATTATAATCAGCAATTTGACGCATAGGAATACCCAATTCCTTAGCTATTGATTTAGGTGTCTCGCCCTCTTTGGCATAAATGAATTTCACACCATTATTGAGATAAATGAAACGACCCAAATCCGTCATATCAACAATTTCGAAGGCTGATTTCACATCCGGATTAAAAAGCAAACCGAAATCTTCAAACTGATTTTCTGACAATTGAGGCTCAGGAATAGGTTCTGAAACAGTTGATTCTTCTTCCTGAATATTTAAAGCTTCACGGTCGAAGCGCGTCAAGTCATATTGATTGATTCGGGCAATCAAAAGCTGCGCATACTTAGGATTAGTAGCATAACCAGCAGCCTTCAATCCCTTCGCCCACCCCTCATAATCAGTAATTTCCAAATCAAACAACGCTGCATAACGATTTCTTCCTACCAGAAAAAGCGAATGATCTACAAAAGATTCCTCGGCATTTTCATAACTACGGAAACATTCATTTTTCTCGTCATCATCCATGGTAAAGGTATTACCCGTCCACTCCTTATGACATTTTATGCCAAAGTGATTCTTAGCCACGCGTGCAAGCTCACTATTGCCACAGCCTGACTCCAAAAGACCTTGAGCCAAGGTAATAGAAGCAGGAATTTTATGTTCGCGCATTTCGCGGATTGCAATATCCTTGTAAATCGAAATATATTCCTCAGCAGTAATTCTTTGCGCCTGCAAAAAATGAGGAAAAGCCAACAAAAAAACAAAAAGTAGCCTCTTCATAAGTCAAATTGAATTGGGCGGTAAAGATACATAAAAACAAGATATGCCAATCTATATGCAAACAAAAAACCCTGGCCTTGTTGGCCAGGGTTTTCGTTAGGGGTGGGCGGCGACCTACTTTCCCACAGTGTCTGCAGTATCATCGGCGCGGCAGGGCTTAACTTCTCTGTTCGGAATGGGAAGAGGTGCGCCCCTGCGCA